>JBILFE010000675.1:0-2686 GCA_044351705.1 Luteolibacter sp.
CCGTAATTCGGCCTTGACCCTAACGTGCATTTCCGGCTTGGTATGTTCCGTAAGCGTTACATTCAACGCGTGGTGAAATGGATCACCGGGCACCCGCCCTGGGTAATTCAATCGCCATGAGGGGGAGTTATGGACCCTCGGACAAGGAACCGACATACGTCCTTACGGGAGGAGAGTATCCGAAATACAAACCCAGCGGCGTGGAGTGGCTGGGTGAGGTGCCGGAGCATTGGGAGGTGACGCCTCTATATTTTTCTGTGGTTGAGAGATCAGAGTCGAACAAGGGCATGATCGAAGAGAACCTTCTTTCGCTCAGCTACGGTCGCATTGTCTCAAAAGACATTTCGTCAAATGATGGGTTGCTTCCAGATTCATTTGAGACCTATCAGATTGTCAGACCGGGCGACATTGTGTTTCGCCTCACTGACCTACAGAACGACAAACGCAGCCTGCGTTCTGCAATCGTAGAGGAGACTGGAATAATCACCTCTGCCTATCTTACGGTAAAGCCCAGCGGCCCGAATTCGGAATACATGAACTACTTGTTCCGTGCGTATGACGTGACCAAGGTTTTCTATTCGATGGGAGGAGGATTGAGACAATCCATGAAGTTTGCTGACCTCAAGCGGATGCCCACGCTACTGCCTCCCTCACCCGAGCAAACACGCATCGCCGCCTTCCTTGACGCCGAGACGGCGAAGATTGATGAGTTGGTGGCGGAGCAGCGGCGGCTGATGGATCTGCTGAAAGAAAAGCGCCAGGCCGTTATCTCCCATGCAGTCACCAAGGGGCTCAATCCTAACGCCCCCATGAAGTCTTCCGGAATTGAGTGGTTAGGTGACGTGCCGGAGCATTGGGAGGTGATGAAGATGAAGTGGGTTGCTGAAATGGAAAGCGGACACACGCCCGACAAGAAGGTAGCTGAATATTGGGAGAACGGTGACATTCCGTGGGTTTCGCTGAATGACACAGGGTTCCTCAAAGACAACGACTATATCTCGGATACCGCCTACACCGTCAGCCAGCTCGGAATCGATAACTCTTCCGCACGCCTGTTGCCAGCGCGAGTTGTCGTGTTCTCCCGCGATGCAACAATTGGTAGGTGTGCGATTACAACGCGGCCAATGGCAGTTTCCCAACATTTCATCGCGTGGGTCTGCGGCCAGTCCATAATCCCTGAGTTTCTATTATTGCGACTACGTTCCATGACGCGTGAGCTTGATCGGCTGACAACTGGTGCAACGCTCAAGACTATTGGAATGCCGGACGTGAGGACAATTGTAACTCCTGTCCCGCCCTTGGAGGAGCAGCGAGCCATCATAAACTGGGTAGCCAACGAAACCGCCAAGATCGACACCCTTACCGCCGAAGCCCAGCGTGCCATCGACCTGCTTCAAGAGCGCCGCACCGCGCTGATCTCCGCCGCCGTCACCGGGCAGATCGACGTGCGCACGCTACCCGCCCGGCCCAAGCGTCCACCAACGATCTGAAAGATTGCCATTTTCCGCTGCCATGCTTATTTCTAGTGCAAGCCCTGATACTTCTCCCGCATGAAAATTGATACCATTCAGATAGAAAACTTCCGGGGCATCAAATGCCTTGAACTCGTGCTCGATCCGCGCTTCACGCTGCTGGTGGGCGACAACGGTTCTGGAAAAACGAGTATTCTCAGCGCCGTGTCCGTAGCGCTGGGGATCTGGAATGTAAGCGGCATCGTGCGTGGGGCCAAGCAGTGGCGGAATATCGTGGATCATGAGATACGGGAGATTCTAGGGCAGGATGAGAATGGCGAACGGCAGTTCATCGCAGCCGGGCCGGTACAAATCACCGCGACAGGCAGCATCGGCGGGCGTGTCGCCCAATCTTGGACGAGGAGGAAGCGAGCTCGCAAGGCCAAGACCGTGGATCAATGGAGTGAGAAGATCGAGGCCGACATCGTGGCTGCGGTGGCGGCTCGCGAACAGAAGCTGGAGGCTCTGCCCCTGCTGGCATACTATGGTGCCGGGCGGGCTTGGTTGCCGTCGAACGAACGCGAGCAGGCCGACCTTACGGGGGATCTGAAAAGCCGCCCTGAAGATGGCTACTATGATTGTTTGAACGAGCGCATCCGCATCAAGGACATGCTGAAATGGTTCGTGCTGCAGGCGGCCAAGCGGGATGAGAAGGGTCAGTTCAAGCCAGCTTTCGAAGCGGTAAGACTTGCCATGAAGCGGGGGATTCCCGGCGTGGACGAGATTTATTGGGACCACACGAAAGGTGAGGTGGTGGTGAGCATTCATGGGAAGGCGCAGCCCTTTACCAATCTGAGCGACGGTCAGCGCACCATGGCGTCCACGCTGGCAGATATGGCCATCCGCGCGGTGGCTCTCAACGCGCATTTGTTGGGAAGCGGGAATGGCGGAGTGCACCCGGAATGGGTTTTGGACCAAACGCCGGGTGTGGTATTGATAGACGAGGTGGACGTTCACCTGCATCCGGAGTGGCAACGCAGCGTGGTGAGGGATCTGCTGTCCACCTTTCCCAAGGTGCAGTTCATCTGCACGTCGCATTCCGCGCAAGTGATGGGCGAGGTGCCCGCCATGATGGAGCAAGGGCAGGTCGGGCAGGTTTGGATCCTCGGTCCCGAAGGGCCGCGCAAGCCCGCAGTGAACTACGCCGATAGCAACTGGAATCTGGAACACCAGAT
>JBILFE010000059.1:0-10094 GCA_044351705.1 Luteolibacter sp.
GAGGTAGAAGTTATCCAGCAGCCACTCGGCGGCGGGCGTGATGCGCCGGCTTTCATTGACGGCACGGGTGGCGCGATTGAAGGCGATGAGATCGCGCTCGTTATCGTCGAGGCGGGCCAGCAGCAGGTTGCGACTGCTGCGGGCGGCGAGTTGGTGATTGGCGGCCAGCGCCCGGGCATGCTGGGTGAGCTGTTTGAGGCTGAACAAATCGGCCCGCAGCGGCGGCTGGTTCACCCGCGCGCGGGAGCGTCTTGTCATCCAGGTTGGCCAACGTGTCGTAAAATTCCGCATGGTGTGTGTTTCTGGCTGCTGCATCGGCTCAGGATGGCCCGCCCACGGCTGTGGTGGGCGTTGACCCTCCCGGTAGTTAGTTGAAATTTTGGCGGTTAAACTGCGGTCTTAATCGATAGATGAAATTGACCTTATTGGCAAACACTTTTTGCAGGTGGCGGCAACAATGGTCCCCTTGGCTTCGCGCTTGAACATGGGCGCCCGACGGGCGGGATCACGCTGGGTTTTTGACGAGCACGCCGCGCAGGCGCACGTCCTCACCGCAGCGCTCGACGTCGAGCCGGCCCAACTTGAGAGATGCGCCCAACTGCGCCATGCCGAGGGCCGCCACCGGGCCGCCACATATCAGCGGCGCTAGATAGATCACCACTTCATCCACCAGCCCGGCCTCGAATAACGCCGCAGAAAATTTGCCGCCGGCTTCCACCAGCACGTTCAGCACGCCTTGCTCGCGGACCAGGTCACGCAGCATGCCCGTCAAATCCGTGCCCGGCCGGACCAAGGTGCGGTCGCACCAGGCATCCGTGAACAAGGGGGCGTCCGGTGGCAGGCTGGCGGGGTGATTGGTCACCACGACCCGCCATGGGTGGGGGCGTCCTTCTAACAACTCTGGCACGCGCAGGGTGAGGGCGGGAAGATCCCGCCGCACGGTTTCGCCGCTGGTGAGAATGGCGTCAACGGTGGCGCGGAGCTGCTGCACATCGGTGCGTGCGGCGCATCCGGTGAGCCAGGGGCCTTCGCCGGGCGGGCGGGTGATGCGGCCGTCGAGGCTCATCGCGGTTTTCCAAATCAGCCAGGGTAACCCGGTTTGGCGGACCTTGAAAAACGGGCGCAGCAGGGGTTGTGCCGCCTCGGCTCCCGTGCCGCTGCTCACTTCAATGCCCGCGTGGCGCAGGATCGCGTCGGCGCGGCCCGCGTGCAGCGGATTGCGGTCCACGCAGGCGTAAACCACGCGGCGGATACCCGCGGCAATGAGGGCCTCGGTACAGGGTGGGGTGCGGCCGTGGGTGGAGCAGGGTTCGAGGGTGACATAGGCGGTGGCGCCACGGATGGCTGCCGCACCGTGCTTGCCGCTGGCATCCGTGATGGCCTCGCGCTCGGCGTGGGCCTGGCCGGCACCCCGATGCCAGCCGCTGCCGAGCAAGCGGCCCTGCTTGACGATGACCGCGCCAACCGGCGGATTGGGCGCACTGCAGCCCACGCTTTTGTGGGCCTCGGCGAGCGCGAGGGTCATCCATGCCATGTCATCCGGCGCAGGGTCATTCACCGGTGCAGAGTCACCCCAAACTCCCGCCGCCGGCAAGTCTGAAGGCGCAATCCTCACATTTTGCCGATGGGTTATCTGCCGCAAGGACCGGGGGTTTCGGCGAAAATGGCCGGATTTTCACCCGATATGCGCTTAAAAACGCCCAAGTGGCGCCAGAATGCCGGATGAGGCTTGCGTCGGCACTCCTGATCGGTAAAGTCTGCCCCGCACTAAATCTTATGAACGAACGACGCGTGGTCATCACTGGCATCGGCTGCCTTTCTCCCCTCGGTAACGACTTGGCTTCCACTTGGGACGGCCTCAAGAACGGCCGCAGCGGAATTGCGCAAATCTCCAACCTCGATCTCACCCCCTTTGATTGCAAAATCGCGGGTGAGGTGAAGAACTTTTCAGCAGACGACTATTTCAATGTGCCCAAGGACGCACGGCGTGCCGACCGTTACGTGCAGTTCGCCGTGGCCGCCGCCAAAATGGCGATGCAGGACTCCGGGGTGGATGTCTCCACGCTCAATCCGCGGCGCTTTGGCGTCATGGTTGGCAGCGGCATCGGCGGCTTGTCCACCTTGGAGCGCGAGCATGCCACCCTGCTCAGCAAAGGTGCCAAACGGGTCTCGCCGTTCACCATACCGATGATGATTTCCAACATCGCCAGCGGCATTATTTCCATCGAACACGGCCTGCTCGGGCCTAACATGTGCATCGTCACCGCGTGCGCCACCTCCAACCACAACATCGGCGAAGCCTGGCGCATCATCAAATTCGGCGATGCCGACGCCTTCCTCTGCGGCGGGGCGGAAGCCACCGTGCTGGCCATGGGACTGGCCGGCTTCGGCAACATGAAGGCGCTGAGTACCCGCAACGATGAACCCGAACGTGCCTGCCGGCCGTTTGATAAGGGCCGCGACGGTTTCGTCATGGGTGAAGGGGCCGGCATCTTCGTCATCGAAGAACTCGAACACGCCCGCAAACGCGGTGCCAAAATTTACGCCGAAATCATCGGCTACGGCATCAGCGCGGATGCCTATCACCTCAGCGCCCCGTCACCTGACGGCAGCGGCCCGGCGTATGCCATCCAGATGGCGCTGCAGCACGGCAAGGTCAATCCGGAGCAGGTCGATTATCTCAATGCGCACGCCACTTCCACCGGTCTGGGCGACATTGCGGAAACCAAGGCCATCAAGTTGGCCTTCGGCGATTATGCGAAAAACGGCCTGATGGTCAGTTCCACCAAATCGATGACCGGGCACATGTTAGGTGCGGCTGGCGGCATTGAGCTCATTGCCAGTGTCATGGCCATTCATGACGGGGTGATCCCACCCACCATCAACCTGGAGGATCAAGACCCCGAGTGCGATCTGGACTGCGTGCCAAACGTCGCCCGCGAGGTCCCCGTCAAGGTGGCCCTCAGCAACAGCTTCGGCTTCGGCGGTCACAATGCATCGGTGCTGGTCCGCCGCTTTGAGTAAGCCGGCCATGGAAAATCCGCTCTACCGCCACGCCAGCGAAATCACTTTTCGTGATACCGATGCGAGCGGATGGATGCACTTTGCCAACATTTTCCACCATGTGGAAATCGCCGAGCATGCCTGCCTGCGTGCGCGGGGCGTGCTGGTTTTTGATAGGAGTCATGGCGGTTGGCCGCGGGTGAAGGTTGGCTGCGATTACCTGCGCCCGCTGCTGTGCGGGGATAAGATCGAAGTGCAGCTCGCCATCGCCGCCATCGGCACCGCCTCGGTCACTTGGAACTTCGAGGTCATCAATCCCCGCGGCGAACTCGCCGCACATGGCTCTATCACCACGGTGCGCGTCGATCACCTGGGCCACCCCCAGGCACTCGATGCCTTCGAGCGCAAGCAACTGGAGTGTGGGATTTAGCCCGCTCTTCAACCCCCGCCTTAAATCCAACCATCCACGGCGGGCTCCTACCCGCCCCCCCATCATGGACTCATCCGCCGAGATTTCAGGCCGCATTGTTCTCATCCCCACCCCCATCGGCAACTTGGGCGACATCACCCTGCGTGCCTTGGAAGTCCTCCGCGCAGCGGACCGCATCGCCTGTGAAGACACCCGCCACTCCGCACCGCTGCTCGCCCGCCACGGGATTTCCGGCAAGCCGCTCATCTCCCTTCACGACCACAACGAGGCGCGGCGGGCACCGGAACTCGTCGCCGCTGCCCGTGCCGGGGAAACCATCGCCGTTATCAGTGATGCCGGCATGCCTGGCATTTCCGATCCCGGCTACCGGCTGGTCCAAGCGTGCATCGACTCCGGCACACCCTTCGAGGTGATGCCCGGCCCGTCCGCCGTCATCACCGCGCTCATCGGCTCGGGCATGCCATGCCACGCGTTTCGCTTCGGCGGCTTCCTCTCCGTCAAATCCGGCAAACGCCGCAGCGCTCTGACCGCCGCCCTGGAGTCCGCCGAAACCTGCATTTTCTTCGAATCTCCCCACCGCGTGGTGTCCACCTTGGAAATCCTCGCCGGCATCGATCCGGCCGCCCGTACTTGCGTCGCCCGCGAACTGACAAAAAAGTTCGAAACCTACCATCGCGGCACCGCCGCCGAGGTGCTGGCGCATTTTCAAGTACACCCGCCCAAGGGGGAAATCGTGCTGTTGGTGCATCGGGGGCTTGCGTCACCCACCGACGCGTGAACATGGGATCATGCCCGTGGTGTCGAAGGTTCTAATGCTATCAGTGCTCTCAGTGGTAATCAGTTCCTCAGTGGTTTTTTTGCCGCGAATTACCCCAATATCAGGGAATTGAACTTGCCCGACCCCGTGGTCATTGTGAGGTCTGAGTTCTGATATTAGATAAATTTTTTTCCAAGACCTATTGACAAACCGCTCTTGCGCTTCGCCATTAGCACAATCTTCCAAAATCATGAGTGCGATTCGTTTCATCCTTCCCTGTGCCATGCTCGCCATGGCTTCCCACGGCATCGCGGCAGACAACCAGCTTCTGGGTTGGAACAATCTGGGCATGCACTGCATGGACAGTGATTACTCGGTGTTTTCCATTCTGCCGCCATACAACACCATCGAGGCACAACTCATCGTCGGCGGCAAACTCGTCAAGGCGGGCACCGGCTACAGCGTCACTTACGAGGCCGTCGCCGATCCCAGCGGCTCATTCAATTCCACCGCCATGGGCAAGGGCAACTACTACACTTACGCGCATGCGCTTTTTGGCGCCACCCTCGCCCCGGAACAGGGCTTGGCCATGGCTTGGTCCATGCCAGGCACCAGCAATACGCCCCAAGGCATGCTCTTCGAGACCCTCAACACGCCGGCCCAGGACGTCACCACCCCGGTGAACTGGTGGCGCGCCGAAGGCATCCCGATCTCGCCCTACGATGACGCCCACAACAAAAACCCCTATCCACTCATGCGCCTCGTCGCCCGCAATGCCAGTGGCACGATCCTCACATCTAACAATATTGTGTTGCCTGTTTCCGACGAAATGGACTGCCGCGCCTGCCATGCCTCCGGCACTCAAGCCGCCGCGATGCCGGCTGCCGGCTGGGTTTGGGATGGGCTGCAGGAGCGGGATTTCCGCCTCAACATCCTGCGCCTCCATGATCAACATCAGTTCGACCGGCATTCCGCTCTCTACGCCGCGGCGCTTGCCGCCCGCGGCTTCAATTCCCAGGGTCTCTACCGCGGCGTGGTCGCTGACGGCAAGCCGGTGCTGTGTGCCGCCTGCCACGCGTCGGAGGCGCTCGGAGCCGGCAGCTACAGCACCATTCCGCAGCTCACCACCTCGGTGCATGCCGCCCACGCCGACGTGCAGGATCCCATTTTAAACACCACGCTCAACGATTCCGCCAACCGTGCCGCCTGCTATCGTTGTCATCCGGGGTCCACCACCAAATGCCTCCGCGGTGCCATGGGTGGCGCCATCAGCGCCGACGGATCCATGGAAATGCAATGCCAAAGCTGCCATGGCAACATGCGTGCGGTCGGCGCATCCAACCGAACAGGCTGGTTCCAGGAGCCGACCTGCCAAAACTGTCATGCGGGCACCGCCAACCATACCACCACCATTCGCTACACGTCCGCCTTTGACGCCAATGGCGTGCCACGGGTGCCGGCGGACAGCACCTTTGCCACCACCCCTAACACACCGGCGGCGGGCCTTTCGTTGTATCGGTTTTCGGTGGGGCATGGCGGCCTGCAATGCTCGGCGTGCCACGGCTCGACTCACGCGGAATTTCCCAGCAGCCACGCCAATGACAACCTGCGCAACATCGCCATCCAGGGCCACGCCGGCAGCGTGGTCGAATGCGACTCCTGCCACGTGAGCATGCCCGCCAGCACGGCGGCCAACGTGAGCGCAGGTCCGCATGGCATGCATCCGATTGGCCAAGACTGGGTGAGCAACCACCATGATCGCGTGCATTACCCCGAAACCACCGGACAATGCCAGGCATGTCATGGTACGGACTACCGCGGTAGCGTGCTCTCGCGGGCGCACAAGGACCGATCCTTCAGCGCCAACGACACCACCGTCACCTTTTCCCGGGGTGCACAAATCGGTTGTTACAACTGCCACTTGGGTCCGGATGAGGGCAATCGCAACCCCAGCGTCGCCCCCACCGCCGCCAATGCCTCAGCCAACATATCCAACAGCCAGACCGCATCGATTGTCCTGCCGGTCTCCGTTCCCAACTTGCCCCTTTGGATTGTCTCCCAACCCGCCAATGGCAGTGTGGGTCTGCTCAATGGCGTGGCAACCTACTTTCCCAATCCGGGGTTTGTCGGCACCGACACTTTCACTTATATCGCCAATGATGGCTCGAAAAATTCGCTCATCCCGAGCGACCACAGCAGTGGCACCGTCACGGTCAACGTCGCGCAAGGACCCATCTCCATGACTGCCGCGGCACAGGTTCCGCCCTCGTATCCGGCGGGCTGGCCGGTCGCCTTTGCGGTGGTGCCGACTCTAACCAATTCGCTCGCGCTGCCAGCCTATGCCTGGGATTTTGGTGACGGGTCGGTGCCCGACGCCCGCCAATATCCGGCCCACGCCTATGCCGCAGCGGGCACTTACCATTGGTCGGTCGTGGTGACTGCCTCCACCGCCAGTGCCACAGCCAGCGGCAGCATTGTGATCGGTAATGCGGTGGCGCTCGGGGTCAACCACAACCCCGGCGCTCAATCCGTCACGCTGTCATGGCCGATCACCAACGCCGACACCCTGCTCGAGACCAGTTTTGACCTCGGCATCACCTCGCCATGGCAATGGATTGCCACTCAGCCATCCTCTAACGGTAATTCGCTCAGCGTCACCGTGCCCGCCACCGACAAGCAATTTTTCCGCATCCGCCGACCGTGGTGAAGCCCATAGCGAGTCCGCGCCGAGCTGTGCATTGAACGTGCGATGATCTTTGCTGCGCCTTTCCGGCTTGTGTGTGACATGACATCAGGACAGATTCCGGGCATGTCCATTGTGCTTGCTTCCGGTTCTCCCCGGCGTCGTGATCTGATGGCCCGCGCGGGGCTTGAATTTGAAGTGGTGGTTTCGCCCGCCGAGGAGATCCATGATCCAAGCATGGCTCCAGACCGTCTGTGCATGGAAAATGCCACCCTCAAGGCCGCCGCCGTGGCCCGTCTCTATCCGCAAGCCACCGTCATCGGTGCCGATACTTTGGTTTTCATCGATGCGCAGGTGCTTGGCAAGCCGGCGGATCTGGACGAGGCGCGGGCGATGTTGCGGTGTTTGTCAGGCCGCACTCATACGGTCTGCACGGGTGTTTGCGTGTTTTTTCCGGATGGAAGAATCCATGCGTTCCACGACTTGAGCGAGGTGGTGTTTCAAGTGTTGGACGAGGTGGCCATTGATGCCTATTTCCAACGGGTCAATCCCCTCGACAAGGCCGGTGCCTACGGCATCCAGGAACACGGCGAGCGGGTGGTGGCGGAAATTCGCGGAAACTTGGAAAACGTCATGGGCCTGCCCATCGCACGCCTGATGGAAGTGCTGAGCTGAAAATTGCCGACAGCAACAGGTTTTGTGGTTTGCCAATCGGTTGCGGGCCGCTATGCTCCGCCCCTTCCCATGACTCCATCCGAAACCTTCAAGCAGCATGTGCTTCCAACCTACGGGCGTTTTCCGCTGGTGCCGGTGCGTGGCGCGGGCTGCCGCTTGTGGGATGAGGCGGGCCGCAGCTACCTGGATTTCTGCACGGGCATTGCGGTGTGCTCGCTGGGTCATTGTCATCCGCGGCTGGTCGCGGCGATCTGCGAGCAGGCCGCCACCCTCATTCATGTTTCCAATCTCTATCAAATCCCGCAACAGGCGGCGCTAGCCCGCGAGATCAATGAGCACCACGTCAAACTCCCCGGCAAAGTCTTCTTTGCCAACTCCGGCGCGGAAGCCAACGACGGCCTGATCAAGGCCGCCCGCCGCTTCGGTCATCGCCGCCCGCAGGCCGATGGCTCGCCGCGCTTTGAAGTCATCACCTTTTTGCAATCGTTCCACGGCCGTACCCTCGGTGCTATGGCCGCCACCGGCCAAAGAAAAATCCAGGATGGCTTCGATCCGTTGCTGCCGGGCTTCCGGTATCTTCCCTTCAATGATGTGGCGGCTCTGGCAGACGCGGTGCGCCCGGAAACGGCGGCTGTTTTGTTAGAACCGATCCAGGGTGAGGGCGGCGTTCACATCGCCAGCCCGGAATTCCTGCGTGCCATCGCGGCGATGTGCAAGCAGCACGACCTGCTGTTGTGTTTCGATGAAGTGCAGGCTGGGTTCGGGCGCTGTGGCCAGGCAATGGCGTGGCGTGGCATCGCTGCGGAAATCGAGCCGGACGCCATCTCGTGGGCAAAAGGCATGGGCGGCGGTGTCCCGATTGGCGCGTTTTGGCTGAGTGATCGCCCCATCGATGACGCCGCCACGCCCTTGTCCTCACTGTTCGGCCCGGGCTCACACGGGTCCACTTATGGCGGCAACCCGCTGGTGTGCGCCGCGTCGCTGGCCGTCTTGCAGGAAATTCGCACGCATGACCTCGCGGCCAATGCCCGCCGCCAGGAGTCCCGCATCCGGCAAATCGTCACTGCGTGGAATCTTCCGATCATCACCGAGGTCCGCGGCATGGGTTTATTGTTAGGAATCGCGCTCAACCCCACCCTCATCCCCACCCCCGATGGCCAGACCCCGGCCCTCGTTGTCGTCAACCGCCTCATGGAAAACGGCCTGCTGGTTCCGCCCGCCGGACCCAACGCCATTCGCCTGTTGCCGCCACTCAACGTCACCGATCGCGAGGTCGATGAGGCGCTCGCCATCCTCAGGCGCGTGCTGGAGGGCCTCGGGGTCAGATCTTAGGGGATATGAGTGATTCGCAGCAAACACCCAATACGAGCCTTCTACATACCATGAAACACCTTCTATCCATCGAAGCACTCACTGCCAGGGAAATCACCTGGTTGCTGGATTCCGCCGCCCACCTCAAGGCCCAGCGCGGGCGTGACGGCCAGCCCCTTGCCGGCCAGACTTGGGCGCTCATTTTCACCAAGTCCTCCACCCGCACCCGCGTTTCTTTTGAGGTCGGCATCCGCGAATTGGGTGGCTTCCCGATGTTTCTATCAAAAAACGACATTCAGCTCGGGCGTGGCGAACCGATCAAGGACACCGCCCGCGTGCTTGGCCGCATGGTCCACGGTGCCATCATCCGCACCTTTGCCCAACAGGATGTGAGCGACTTCGCGGAATACTCCAACATTCCTACCATCAACGCGCTGACCGATGATGAGCACCCCTGCCAGATTCTTGCCGATCTGCTCACGCTGAGGGAAAAACTCGGCGGCTGGGATGATCGTAAGGTCGCCTTCATTGGCGACGGGTTTTCCAACATGACCCGCTCGTGGATGTGGGCGGCCAAACGCCTGGGGTTCGAGTTGGTCGTCGCCTCGCCGGCCGCCTGTCTGCCGCCTGCCGGGTTTCTCACCACCCTGGATGCGCCCAACGTCAGCGTCACCACCGATCCGGTGCTAGCCGCCCAGGGCGCGCACGTCATCAACACCGATGTCTGGCTGTCCATGGGACAGGAAGACCAAACCGAAAAGGAGCTTGAATTCGCCGGCTTCCAGGTCAATGCCGAGCTGCTAACACATGCCGCGTCCGGTCACATCGTGTTGCACTGCCTGCCGGCCTACCGTGGCAAGGAAATCAGTGCGGATGCCCTCGAACTTCACGCCGCCACCATCTTTCAACAGGCCGAAAACCGCCTCCATGCCCAAAAGGCCGTCCTCGTCGAACTCACGCGCTGAGCATTTGGTAGGCGAATTCGTTAGATTTCGGTCACATTAAGAGCGTCGGTCATGGTAGTAGTGGACTTTAGTCCGCTAGAATTTCCGCGTCATTCATGGCGCGGTCACATTGAAGATCTTCCAACCCCACGGACTAAAGTCCGTAACTACATTATTTCCGCGTCATTCATGGCGCGGTCACATTGAAGATCTTCCAACCCCACGGACTAAAGTCCGTAACTACATTATTTCCGCGTCATTCCTGGCGCGGTCACATTGAAGCTCTTCCAA
>JBILFE010000677.1:0-2677 GCA_044351705.1 Luteolibacter sp.
GCGGCTCGCGGTTGAGCCATTGGCCGGTGGCCGGATCGTAATAACGGCGGCCAAAGTAATAGAGCCCGGTTTCCTTGTCGTAATACTTGGTGGCGTAGCGGATCGGGTTGGCATCCGCCATCGGGCCGCTGGCACTGATGAGTTCGCCGAACGGCCCATAGGTGTATTGGGCGACAAGCGTGCCCGCGCTGTCGGTCAGACCGACGACATGCCCGCTTCCATCATAGCATCGCAAAGCTTCTGTGAATAATTCGCGGCGGCAGCACGGTTTGATTTGACTTCACGGAAACATTCTGAGAAATCCTTTTCTTAACCAAAATCAATAACCATGGGTTCCGAAAATATGGCTGAGTGCGAATGCGGCTTTAGACAAGGCTTCACGATCGGAGGCTCGCGAAGTTCATTCGCCGAGTATTCATCGTTCCCGTTCTTTTGCGAGAAATGCGGACTTGTTGAGGTTAACATCACGCAGAAGTCTTTGATATGCCCGACCTGCAAATCCAAAGACATCACGCCATATGGAAAGCCCCCTGTATCGCTCCCGTCAAAATATATGATGATCGAATGGATGGACTACGGGGCACCCAGAGACGGCAATCTCTGTCCGTCTTGTAGGAAAATGACGCTCCGCCTTGGTGGAGCAAGCGTTCTCTTCGACTAGCTTGGGTGTGGAAGACGTGGATGCCCGCGCCGCGAAACATGTGCGACTTGTCCGACTGTGCGTGCATCGCATCGGCTCGCGGGAGTCTCAGGGGAATTTCCTCTGCGAAGGGTGCCCACGGGTGCCGCATTTTGGTTTCGGGGTTTCCTTACCCCCCCGGGGGGGGGCGTAGAAGGGCCGGCGCTGGCGTGCATTGCCGGGACAGCGGTGAAACAGGAGCCGCCAGAGTCCCGTCCCAAATGTCTGAAAATCGATTAGAAAAAACCCAGTCGCCGGGTGGCGGGAATGTACGTTGACTATCAGGATTGCACAGAAAGTGCACGCTGAAACTTTTCCCAACATTTACAATCGACACAACTCGTTGGTTTTCAAAGAGCCGGCTGTCAGGGTCGAACTGACGACCTGCTGATTACAAATCAGCTGCTCTACCACTGAGCTAAGCCGGCAAAATAGGCTTCAAATCGGAATGGATCGTTCGTTGAAAACCGTTGGCGATGTGTAGCGCCGGGGCATGGATAGCATGCGCATGAAGCGGCGCAAGTGCAATCGTGACTGGGCGACGGTTTATTTTTTGGCAACAGGCGGTTTGGAACCACCAGCACCAACCGGTTTTCACACCCAGGCCTAACATGTTACCGCGCGAGGACTGACCCCAAGGGTCTCGGGTTGCCTTTGCTACAAGCCGAGCTATGGTGAGGCCGGAATCGGAAGTGACTCCAAGCTCCGGCCACGCAGGCATTCCCGATTTTGCCTCTTCCTACTCACCACGCCCCCACCCCTCCCCCACCCACACGCCCCCACAGCCAATGAAATTAGCCACCATTATCATCATCGCGGCGATCATTATCGTCATTTTTCTTCTGAAGAAATCCGGCCAGATATCTGCCAAGGACGCGCTTGCGCACCTGAAGGACGGCGCGCTGGTGATCGACGTGCGGAGTGCGGGCGAGTACAACTCCGGTCATTTGCAATCCGCCATCAATATTCCGCTCGATGAAATCCAAGCCACCCTGCCGCGGCGGGTGCCTGATCCCAATCAGGTGTTGCTGCTGCATTGCCAGAGCGGCATGCGCAGCGGTCTGGCGAAGCAAAAATTGAAAGGCATGGGATACGCCAATGCCTTCAACCTGGGGTCATACGCCCGCGCCAAGGACATCGTTGATCAATAACCGGATAGGGTGGCGGATCAGCGCTTGTGAGTGGCGGGGCTTTGCCGGTACACATCGAGTTCGTAGATCGACCAATGATAGAGGGCGTTCATTCCCGTCTGCGTTATCCGCAGATGGCGGGCGTGCTGCAACGGAAAGGTGATGGTGGTGATGCCGAGCTGGCCGGATCCGGTGGCGATCGGCTCGCCCCAGTGGATGCCGTCAGCGGAAACCGAGACGGCATAACGATCCGGGGAATCCCACAGTGCCCAGGTGTTGTCCAACACGATCTTGTCAAACGACTGCACCTGCTGCATGTCCACTTGGAACCACTGGCCGGCATGTTGGAGACGCGTCATGTCGCGCCAACCGGTCCAATGATCGCCGTCAAGCGCGTTGGCGACCGGCACCTCGACCGGTATTTTGTCGCCACTGAACAGATACGACGCGTCGGGCACACAGGCCGATGCCGTCCATGATTTTTTGTCGAGCGCAATATCGTTAGAAACAGGCGTTGGCAGCGGCTTGGGCGATGTGAGCGGCAAACTGCCGCGTCCGACAAATTTCCAGGTGCCTGGCGCGACCCTGAATTTGACATACTCGGAATCCTCGCCGTGCCATGTGACCCCCTCGATCCGTGGCGGCGTGTTGCCATCCGCATTTTTTTGCTCCGCCTGCGCGGCGTGCCAGATCGGCGTGCCGTTCACGGCGATGAAATCGAGCCGGGAGAACGAGTTTTTTGGGATGCCGACGATGGCGGTGGTGGCCGCAGGACTCGTCAGGGTCAGCGCATATTCCGCGGCGGTCTTGTTCAAATCCACCGTCACATTGCCCTTGATGGAGGGGACGACCACCTTGAGCGAGGTGA
>JBILFE010000679.1:0-2670 GCA_044351705.1 Luteolibacter sp.
TAACGAACAGGCCCGGGCGCGATGCAAGACCGCAGTGACAACGTGACTCTCATCCTCAATGCGGCAAGCGAGGGAGACCGGCAAGCGGCGGAGGAGCTGATTCCGATAGTCTATGGTGAGTTGCGCAAGCTGGCGGCATGGCGCCTGGGGCAGGAAGCGGAGGCACATACCTTGCAGGCGACCGCCCTGGTGCATGAAGCCTACTTGAAGCTCTCGCCCGGAGAACCACAGTGGGAAGGACGGAAGCATTTTTTCCGCGCGGCCGCCGAAGCGATGCGCCGCATCCTGATCGACCGCGCGCGGCATCGAAAGGCCGTGCGGCATGGCGGCGGATTGCAGCGGACCGGGTTCGCGGAAGACCTCATCGCCGTTCCTTCCGCGCAGGATGAGGAGATTCTTGCCATCAACGAGATCCTCGATCGCTTCGCCCAAATCGAACCGCGCAAAGCCGAGGTCGTGAAGTTGCGCTACTTCGTCGGAATGACCATCGAGGAAACCGCCGAGGCCCTCGGTATCTCGACACCCACGGCGAAGCGCGACTGGATTTTTGCGCGGGCCTGGTTGTTCCGGGAACTGCAACGCGATGCTTGATCGGGCATCAAAGATCCAACCGCGATGCCAAATCCACCCGCTCCGGAAATCATCCTGCAGGCAGCATTGGAAATCCCAACCTTGCAGGAACGGACCGCCTGGCTCGACGAGGCGTGCGGTGGAGATCAGGTGCTGCGCGAAGAAGTTGAGTCGCTCATCGCCGCTCACTTTGCAGATGAAACATTCATGACTCCCTTGGCCGATCCACTCTGGCGCGAAATCCGCAGTGAGCGGGAAGGCGACATGATCGGGCGCTACAAACTGCTCCGGCAGATCGGTGAAGGCGGTTTCGGCACGGTCTTTCTAGCAGAACAAAGCCAGCCCGTGAAACGGCAGGTGGCGCTCAAGGTGATCAAGCCGGGCATGGACTCCAAGGAAATCATCGCGCGCTTCGAGGCGGAGCGCCAGGTGCTGGCCTTGATGGACCACCCGCACATCGCAAAAGTCCATGATGCGGGGACCACTGAGGGCGGGCGGCCCTACTTCGTGATGGAACTGGTCAAGGGGGTGCCGATCACGAATTACTGCGCCGAAAGCAACCTCGATACCAAGGAACGGCTGGAGCTTTTCACCGATGTGTGCGCGGCAGTGCAGCACGCGCACCAAAAAGGCATCATCCACCGGGATCTAAAACCGTCTAACATCCTGGTCTCGCCCCACGATGGCAAGCCGGTGGTGAAGGTGATCGACTTCGGAATCGCCAAGGCGATCGGGATGGAAGTCACCGAAAAAACCATCTTCACGCAGTTCGGCCGGATGATCGGGACACCTCAATACATGAGCCCGGAGCAGGCGGAACCCCACGCGCTGGATGTGGACACCCGCAGCGACATCTATTCGCTGGGAGTGATCCTGTATGAGTTGCTAACGGGGACAACGCCACTGGATGGCGGGCGGCTTCGCAGCGCGGCCTACGCCGAGATGCAGCGGCTGATCCGCGAGGAAATGCCGCCGAAGCCGAGCACCAAGCTCGCCGAAGCTCTGGCGCAGCCCGGGGCGGCGGACCTGTCCCGCCCCGGGGGCTCCCCTCGCGCCCTGCGCGGTGACCTCGACTGGATCGTGCTTAAAGCCCTCGAGAAGGATCCCGACCGCCGCTACGAATCCGCAGGGGCGATGGCGGAGGATCTGGACCGCTTTCTCCAACACAAGCCGGTCGAGGCCCGCCCACCGAGCATGGCCTATATCATGCGACGCTTCACCCGCCGCCATCGCGGGCCGGTTTTCGCAGGGGCAGGGCTTTTGCTGGCGTTGGTGCTGGGCGCGGTGGGAACATCGATCGGCATGAAGCGGGCGCTCGATGCCAAGGAGGAACTGATTGGGAAGAACGAGGAATTGGACCGGCAGAAACTGGCGCTCGTCGATTACAAGGAGCGTCTGGCCGGTCTGCTTGAATCTAACCAGAAGATGCTTGGCGAGATCAGCAAGATGAGCACGAGCGAAGAAATGCTTCCCACGGAATTCGAGGCGCTCCGGAAGGAAAACCAAGCCCTGTTGGACAAGGTCGGCAACGAGCTGGCGAATCAGGAGCGCTATGCGGAGGAAATCAAGAGGCTTCAGCTTGCGAAGGCGCAACTCGAAAAGTTGGCGGGGAATCAGGGCAAGGAAAATGCCGATCTGAAGAGCGGGAATGAGCAACTTCAAGCAAAACTCACCGGGCTTCAAAGGTCGATCTCGATGGTGAACCGCCGCCCGGCGGGGACGCACACGGATTCTAACAAGTTAGTCGATGGCATTCCGGTGGATCGCAAGACCGGGGAAGTGAGCGCCCCGCACACCGTCGTTTCGCTCACGGCGGAACAGATTGGCGAAACCCAGACGCTCGGCACTCTCACCCTCACGCCGGAGCAATGGCGGGTGGTCCGCACGAAGTCGCCGCAGTCTCCGAAGCGTTTCAACTCCATCGTTCCCATGCCATGGCCCGACCGCATCCACGGCGTGGACGGAGAATACGTCATCGAGCTGTCCCGTGATCGCATGGCAGTGCTGCACGACGGGGATTCCAACGTGAGCGTCGAATCCGTGCGTGCCGAGCTTTTCAAAGACGCCATCACCTCGCTCCGCTTGAATGAACGCGGGGAG
>JBILFE010000680.1:0-2669 GCA_044351705.1 Luteolibacter sp.
CCCGTCCCCAACCTCCCGCCCCTTTATGAGTCTCGATCAAGATCAAATCAAAACCATCGTTGAAAGCGTGCTGTCGCGGCTCGTTCTTGCCAGCGGCCCAGTCCCGGCTCCCGCCGCCGCGCCATCCTGCGGCTGCGCCGGTGCCGGATCCAACGGCAAACACGGAGTGTTCAGTTGCGTCAACAAGGCGTCTGAAGCCGCCCATGACGCGCACCTGCAACTGCGCAAGCTCGGGGTTGCCGGCCGCGACAAAGTCATCGCGATCGTCAAGGGACTCGCGGTGGCCAATGCCGAGCCATGGGGCCGGTTCGAGATGGAGGAAACCAAGATCGGTCGCGTCGATCACAAGATCGGCAAGCTTCTCATTACCAAGAATGTTCCCGGCACCGAGTGGCTGCATCCCTATGCGCTGAGTGGCGATGGTGGCATCACCCTGGAAGAATATGCGCCGTTCGGCGTGATCGGCGCGATTTTGCCCGTCACCCATTCCGTGCCCACTCTAACAGGAAATGTCATCAGCATGGTGGCCGCCGGCAATTCGATTGTTTTCAACCCGCATCCGGGTGGGGCGCGCAGCGCCGCCATGGCGGTGCGTGCCTACAATGAGGCGATTTTCCGTGCCATCGGCATCGACAACCTGATCACCACCATTGAGCAACCGTCATTGGAGTCGTTTGATCTGCTGTGCAAAAATCCGCTGGTTGCCTTGCTGGCCATCACCGGGGGTCCGGCGGTGGTCAATGCGGCGATGAAGTCGGGCAAGCGTGCCATCTGCGCGGGCCCTGGCAACCCCACGGTGGTGGTGGATGAGACCGCCGACCTGGCCAAAGCCGCGCGCCAAATCATCGAAGGCGCGGCCTTTGACAACAACCTGCTGTGCATCGGCGAGAAAGCCGTGTTTGTGCTCGGCTCGGTTTTCAAGCGGTTCTGTGAGGAACTCGAACGAGCCGGGGCGGCACGCATCAATGCCCAACAACTCGAAAAACTCAGTACCGCCGCCTTCACCTACAAGCCGGGCGATGGCGGATGCTCCCATCCGGTGCTCAACCGCGCGCTGGTCGGCGCCGATCCCGCAACACTCGCCGCACACGCCGGTGCCACGATCCCGTCCGGCAGCCAAATTCTTTTTGCCGAGACCGATGCCGATCACGCCTTTGTGCAGGAAGAACAGATGATGCCGATGTTGCCGATCGTGCCGGTGCCGGACTTTGTCACCGCTGTGCGCGAAGCCAAGCGGGCCGAACACAACTACCGCCATTCCGCGGTCATCCACACCAAGGACGTCGATCACATGACCTACATGGCCAAGGAAATGGACACCACCATTTTTGTCAAAAACGGCCCGTCCGTCGCCGGTCTCGGCCTCGGTGGCGAAGGCTATCTTTCCTACTCCATCGCCACCACCACCGGCGAAGGCATCACCACTCCCAAAACCTTCACCCGCATCCGCCGCTGCGTCCTCGTCGAAAATTTACGGATTATATGAAGCCCAAGACCAGGATATCGGTCGGATCCGACCGATCCGACCGATCCGACCGATCTTCTTCCACCGATAACTGATAACTGATAACTGATAACTGATAACTGATAACTCTTCCCCCCCCTCATGATCCTCGCCCAAGTTGTTGGCCATGCAGTCAGCGGTCACTGTCACTCTTCACTGAAGGGTTGCAAGATGTTGCTGTGCCAGCCGCTGGATGCCGAGCATGGCTTATCGGGTGCGCCGATGGTGGCCATTGATCTTTTCGGCGCGGGCCTGCACTCCAAGGTGTTTGTCTCCACCGATGGTCTGGGTGCCCGCCACATCGTTCACGACGATCATTCCCCCATCCGCAACTTCATCCAAGGAGTCATCGATTAAGACACATGATCGCTTCTGTTTTTCCAATAACTGATAACCGATAACTGATAACTGATAACTGATAACTCTTCCCCCCCATGCGTGTAGCCCAAGTCATTGGTCGAGTGACCCTCAACCTGCAAGACCCCTCCTTCAAGGGTGGGCGCTGGTTGATGGTCAATCCACTGGATGCGGGCCAATTCAACGGCGCGTGCCAGCAGCCACCGCAACTTTCCGCACAACAATCGCTTATCGCCTACGACAACATTGGCGCCGGAGACGGCGATATTGTCGGTATTGTCGAGGGTGCGGAAGCCACCGCCCCATTTGATTATTCCATTCCCATCGACGCCATCACCGTCGCCATCTTCGAATCGCTTTCATACCAACCACCCACAGCCTGACATTCACCAACCTAACATCACCATGAGCAAGCAAGTATTCACCGCCGCAGCTATTGAAGCCTTTCTCAGATCCGGCAAAACCGCCGCCGATCTGCCCAAGGATGTTCTCCTCACCCCATCAGCCAAGGATGTGCTGCGTGACGGACTCGGCCCGGTGCGAGCCGGTAGCTCGGTTGGCGCATCCTCCGCTGTGCCGGGCGTGCCGATCCTGCCCGATTATGAATACCACTGGACGCCGGGCCATGACCCGAAGACCCCGGCGGAAATCCAGGCCTTCTTTGACTCCCCGCCCATTGTTGCCATCAAGCACCGCATGGTGGACATCGGCAAGCGCATGTGGGCGCGTGAATACACCGATGGCAACGGCGGCAATCTAACCATCCGGGTCGGCGACAATCTCGTGCTGTGCACCCCCACCTTGGTTT
>JBILFE010000681.1:0-2667 GCA_044351705.1 Luteolibacter sp.
CCGCGGTGCGGCTCATGATGTGATAGCTCGCCCCCTCCGCCGGACTCACCACGATCCGCTGCCGCCGCCCTTTCCAGCCGCGTGCAAACACCCGGCCAAGGCAGGCACCCGTCGGCAACTCAATCCGTTCCAAGGGCGAGAGCACTCGCGGCTTGGCTTCCACCGTCGCATCCGTCCTCTCCACTGCTGCTGTTTTCATATAGCAAGGGAACCGCATATAACTGCCGAGTCAACAATATAAAGCTTGGCATTATATTTGATGTCAGCCAAACGGCCTGTGTGGCGTCTCCTCCACCTTGACAGCATGCCATCCCCACGCCATCACTGTGCCACGATCCTCCTGCCATGTCCATCGCGCCCAAACCCCATTCAGCCCTGCTCATCGTCGGTCACGGTTCGACCCAAAACCCGGACTCCTCCACGCCCTATTTCGAGCACGCTGATGAAATCCGCAGTCGCGGCCTGTTTGCCGAGGTGCATTGTTGTTTTTGGAAAGAGGAACCTTCCATGCGGGAGGCATCCTATCTCTTCGACTCGGAGGAAATCTACGTCGTGCCGGATTTCATCAGCGAAGGCTATTTTACCCAGGAGGTGATTCCGCGCGAGCTTATGCTCAGCGGCCCCAGCACCGTCGTCCGCGGCAAAACCTTTCACTACTGCCAGCCGGTGGGCGTCCATCCTTCCATGACCGGCCTGATTTTGCGCCGCGCCAAAGAAGTCGCCCCCAAGGTCGATGCCGCCGCCACCACTCTCCTTATCGTCGGCCACGGCACCGCCCAGAACCCAAACTCAACCCAGGTCGTCCACGGCCAAGCCGGACTCATCGCCGCGTCCGGCGCGGGCTACGCCGCAGTGCTCGCGGCCTTCATGGAAGAGCCTCCCTTCATCGCGGATTGGCACCAACTCGCCGCCACACCCAATGTCGTTGTCGTCCCCTTTTTCATCTCTGATGGTCTTCATTCCTATCAGGATATCCCGGTCCTCCTCGGGATTGAAACGGACGTTGGAGCTGCCGCCAGCCAGCGTGAGGTGTTCCGCCGCAACCCACACGCCCTGCGCGGCAAGGCACTTTATTACTCATCATCAATCGGAACCGAACGTCTCCTCGCCGACGTCATAATTGATCAAGTCAGAGATTTTGATAAAATCCATAAACCGTTATAAACAAGCATCAAGCGGAAATTCTTACCCAATGATTGGAATGCTGCCAAGTTCCCAAAAACTGCTCCAAGCGCTGGCTGCCGGGGTCCACCGGATCGGCGAAATTGAGATTCTGCCAATCGATTTAAACATCCGCTTTAAACTCTGTCATTTTCAAGATGTGGGATTGCTGGGAGTAGCGGCTGGAGGCGGCTTGCGGGTGTACGACGGGCCGGCGGCGGTGCGGGATATTGGGTCGTATGGTGAGGACGGCAGCTATCGTTATCTGAAGGCGCAAGAGAATTTGCGGCGGGGCTGGGAGTTGCGGCTGAGCGGTGTAGACGACTTGCGATTGGCCTTGGATGAGTTTTATCCGGCCTGCGTGGGGTTGTGGCTGGCGCAGGGTGAAGGCCGCCTGGAAGTGCAACACCTGCGCGACAAACTCCAGCGCCAAACCGGCATCTACCGGCGGTCCCAAGCGCTGAGCGATGATGCGCTCCAGCAACTCGTGCCAGCCACATGCAGTGCGTCCGTGCCGTGCGCCAGGCGGATTCTGTGGCAAATCGACGCGCACACGCCGCTGGATGCCAGCCCGGCGAGCCAATGCCGCGGCATAGCGAGCGGAGTTGCCGACGCGGAGGCGATTCCGCTGCTGTGCCGCGAAGCCTGCAACTCCTTTGTGGCCGGGTGCCTGCGCTAGCCGGTGGCGCCTAACCGTCCTGCGGACCTGGCACGGCTGGTTCGGTACGCGGCCGTCCTTTGACGAGGTCTGGCCCGCTGGGTTGTTCCGCCATGCCGATGATGCCCCAATCCGCGGCGCGCTTGCCATATTCGGCGAACAAGACCTGCAAGTTGGCATTGGCGATGAATTCGGGATGTTCGACGAGCACGTCATACGGACCGGCCCGGCTGAAGATTTTAGTCATGATGGGCACCAAATCCAAAATGAAGAGAGTGCCGAAGATGACCAGGAATTGGAACAATCCGGCCATCCACTTTTGGTCCTTTTCGCCGGCCTCCAACGGGTCAGCGTCGGGTGCCGGAACAAAGATGACCCGGTAGAGCCCGATGGTTTCTTCCATCGGATCGAGGACGCCGTTCATCTTGCGTTCGATCCGCTGGATTTGTGGCAGATAGCGCTCGTCGTGGCGCTTGGCGTTGCTTTTGTGGGTGGTTTCGAGGGTGGCGGTTTGTTCGGCGAGGCGCGCGAGTCGTTGGGGATACTCGGTTTCCACGGCGGCGAGTTCCGCATTGACCCTGGCCAGACGTTCTTTGCGGAGGCGTTCCTTGTCCTTGGCTTCCTCGATGAAGGTCTCGCGTTTGCCGGCGAGCCCGTCGATAAAGGCGTTGCGATCCGCCAGCCGCGCCGCAGCGAGTTGTTTGTCGCTGGAGATGAGTGCCTCCTGCTGGGCGGCGAGGGCGGCTGCCAAACGCTTGATATCCGCGGTGCATTCTTTGTCGCGCGCCTTCATGTCCTTGGTTCTCGGGCCCACACCGGCCTTTTTCGGCTCGGGGTAAAATTCATTT
>JBILFE010000682.1:0-2664 GCA_044351705.1 Luteolibacter sp.
CGCTGGATGACTGTTTCATGACCACACCGTGAAACCCCATGCGGGCGGATGCAAGGAAGAATGTTTGCAAGTCAACATCCAAGTCCCCCGTTGATCTGTTCCCGATTGGTCATGCCGATGATCGGTCCTCACCCGGGAATACTTGCCAGGCGTCGCTGCACGAAAATTTCCAGACCACCCAAAAAACTCCGCGAAAACCCGCTTGCCGTTGCTCATTCACCAAAGCAGCGGACAGCAAACACGAAATCCACCCGCGGCTTGCCCCGAATGAAAAATGACGCTTTCGAGTCATGGACAAAGACCTCCATTTCCCCCAAATTGAACCGTCGCTATTCCCAAACCCGGCGATTTCCAATCAAAAATGCCATCCCATCAAATCCCCAATCAAATCTCATGAAACTAAAAAACACACCCCTCGCCGCCCTCACTTGCGCGTCGCTCCTCGGCTCCGCCGCTCTGTCACAAGCTGATGTCCTCTGGCAGCTTGACTTCAACAGCTATGCCGACGGCAATATTGAGAATCAAGCAGTTGGCGCAGGCTTTCCAGGTAACTGGTATAATGGCTCTGCTACCGTCACTACTGGTGTCGTGACAAGCGGTAACTCCAAGGCAGATTTGGGTAGTTCTTTCAGTGCTGCTGTCAGTGCTACCGGAACACTCTGGCTGTCCTTCGACTGGGGGCACAATAGTGATAATGCCAACAATTATGTCGATACATATGGCGGACTCACGTTTTTTGAAAGCAGCTGGACCCCGGAAACTGGGTCGGTGTTTTCCGAAAAGGGCCTCATCGGCAACACCTGGAACAATCCAAATTGGAACACGACGACGGCATCGAATATCGGCATGAAAACCGCCGTTGCCAAAATTACGCTGTCCGACACAGGTTTAGACACCGTCGAGTTGTGGGTGGGGCCGACGGGCTCCCCCGTCGATGTGAGCGGTAGTCCGATGGCTACGCTGTCAATGGAACTCTCCAACGTGAATTGTCTTCGCATCAATGGTGGTAATGCCCAGCAGTTTGATAATTTGGTCATCGGACAATTCATGGGCGATGTCGATGCCACCGTACCCACCCCGCCCCCCGCCTCGGGCACATGGGCGACCACGGCCGGTGGTCAATGGGACACGGCGGGCAACTGGTCCGGCGATATTGTGGCCACCGGCAGCGACAGCACGGCCAATTTCAACACGCTGAACATTCCCGCGGACACCACGGTCAATCTGGATTCGGCGCAGATGATCGGCAGCCTGGTCTTCGGCGACACGGACACATCGTCGGCCGCCGGTTGGACGCTGGCGAACAACGCGGAGCCGGCCAATACTCTCACCTTGTCTGGCACGACGCCGACCGTCACGGTGAACGCGCTCGGCGGCACGAAAACTGTGACGATCAGCGCGGCAGTCGCCGGCTCGGCGGGCCTCACCAAATCCGGCCCCGGCACGCTGACCCTCTCCGGCTCGAACTCCTACAGCGGCGCGACAACGGTCACCGCCGGCACGCTGCAAATCGGCAACGGTGGCACATCCGGAACACCCGGCTCCGGCCCGGTGACCATTGCCAGCGGGGCCACCCTGACGCTCAATCGCAGCGATGACTATGCTCTCTCCGACACTCAAATCATCAGCGGCGCGGGTGCATTCATCAAGGAGGGCAGTGGCATCCTAACATTTTCCGGAAACAACAGCTACTCCGGCGGCACCACGGTCAACGGAGGCCTCCTCAAGGCAGGCGCCAACCAAGCATTTGGAAGTAGCGGATCCACCGTCACCATGAACGCCGGCTCGATCAATCTCAATGGCTACGCACAAACCCTGGCTGCGCTCAATGGCAACGCATCGGGCGGTATTCAGGGAGGCACGGGCTTGCTAAGTGTTCTAACACTCGGCAGCGGAAACGCATCGTCCACCTTCGCCGGTGCGCTGTCGGGCAACCTGGCCCTTGTAAAAATTGGAACGGGAACACTGACGTTATCGGGTGCGCTGGTCCCGAACGGCGTCATCACGGTGCAAGAGGGCACGCTGGACCTTTCGGCGGCAAGCCTCTCAGCGGGCACGAGAATTAACACCTCGAAACAGGCTGTCGTAAAACTGCCCACTGTATCACTCAACAAACTTTACATCGACAACGTGAAACTCGCGCCCGGTCGCTGGGGTGCGCCCGGCAGCGTGGCGCTGGGCTTGGCCGATTTTGAATCCCCGGCCTTCAGCGGTTCCGGCGTGGTGACGGTGGCGAATACCGGACCTTCCTCACAGGAGCGCTGGAAAACGATGAAACACGGCTTCTTTGTTCACTACGCTTGGGATGGCAACGGTGGTGCTACCATGAATCCCGACGGCACCAGACCCACCAGCATCAATGACGCGGCGGATCGCTTCGACGCCCCCGGCTTCGCCAACGACATGGAATCGATGGGCGTGGAATATGTCATCTTCACCGCCTGGCAAGCCAACTTTTTTCCACTGTATCCTAGCAGCGCGATGGCCAAGTATCATTCAGGCCGCTCACCCACCCGCGACATGGTCGGCGATATGATCACCGCCGTGCGCGCCAAGGGCATTCGCGTCCTGCTTTACACCCATCCCTGGCAGCCAATCAATTGGAGCGGTGATTATAAAACGGAACACAACAACCTGATCAACGACGTCTATGCCGAGTTGGTG
>JBILFE010000060.1:0-10003 GCA_044351705.1 Luteolibacter sp.
CTGGCCGATGGCGGGCGGATTGGCGATTTCCAGGGGCTGGGTGTCGGCAAACAATTTGGCCCCTTCGGGTGCCGAGGTGGGACCGAGCAGGGCGAGGTTGGCTTCGTAATCGACGGCAATGACCCTGGCCGGTGCCCGGCGGGTGCCATCCGGCGATTCCAATTCCAGATAGGTGGCATCCGCCACCATTTCCGAGGTAGTGATGACTCGTTGGGGAGCCACAATGGCGGCCAGCGCCCGGCGGCTTGAAGGGGGCGCTTTTTCCCACGGTTGGCCGGCGCTCCAGGTTTGGATAGTGGAGTTGATGCGGACGACGGAGGCTTTAATGTTGGCAGGCTCGGCGGCGCTCGCCAGGTGGCAAGCGCTCAAGAGCAGGACGGTGGGAAGAAGGCGGCGCATGGGGGGGATAGACGAGTTATGGGTTATCAGTTATGGGTTATCAGGGATGTGACGGAAGAATAGGTCGATAACCGCGAATTCTCTGGTCTTGCGTCGTCTCATTTCAGGCCTAGCACGTCCTGCATGTCATAGAGGCCTTCGTTTTTGTCAGAGAGCCAGCGGGCGGCTTGCACCGCGCCGGTGGCGAAGGTGAGGCGGGAGGATGCCTTGTGGGTGAGTTCGACCCGTTCGCCATCGGCGGCAAAGATGACGGTGTGGTCGCCCACGACGTCGCCACCACGCAGGGAATGCATGCCGATTTCGCGGGCGTGCCGGGGGCCGATGTTGCCGACACGGCCATGGGTGACATCCGTGGTGTAAGCGGTGCCGGTGACCTCGTTAAGGATATCCATCAGGGTGCGGGCGGTGCCGGACGGCGAGTCGATTTTGTGGCGGTGATGCATTTCGGTGACTTCGATGTCGAAGCGGTCCTGCGCCAGGATGCGTGCGGCTTGGCGGGTCAGCCAGAACAGGGTGTTGACGCCGATGGAGAAGTTCGAAGCGTAAACAATCGGAATCCGGGAGGAAGCCGCGAGGATCGCGTCGCGTTCGGCATCGGTGTGTCCGGTCGTACCGATGACCAGATGCGTACCCTGTGCCAGGGCTGCGGCAAGCAGTTCGGTGGTGAAGGAGTGGACGGAGAAGTCAATGCAGCAGGAGGCGTTGATGATGGCCGCGGCAAGGTCTTCCCCGGCATCATGCGTGGCTATGCCGGTGACGGCGGTCTCAGCAGCAGCAGCTTGGAGGACGGCTTGGCCCATGCGGCCTGATTTTCCGGTGACAAGGAGGTTCATTGTTGTTGTAGGGGTGTTAGGAATTTGGAAAGTCGCGACCTCAACAGTTTCAAATTTGAGATCCGGAATTTGGGTCTATCCATCTAGTTCTCCCAGACCATGTGTTTGAGTTGGAGGGCGTGGGCGCGGGCCGCGGCCTCATCGGCACGGGGGCCTTTGAAGGAGGCGATTTTTTTGGCGATGGCGATGGCGGGCTGCCAGCGTTGGGCGGACTCGTAGATTTCAAGGGCGCGGAATCCACAACGTTCGAACCATTCCCATTCGGCAGGGGGTTCATTGGAGGCGGTTTCAAGGACGGAATAATAGGCTTCCAGGGCTTCCGCCATGCGCTTGGTGGTTGGCGATTTCGGGGTGGGGAGTTGTTCGAGTGTTTGGCCACGGAGATATTGCAGCCGGTGGCGGGTGGCGGCGTCCACTTTCGGATGGAGCAGAAGTTTTTGATAGAGATCGAGAACTTCCGTGAGCCGTTCGGGTGCCCCGCCGGCTAGGGCGGTGAGGGCTTCACCTAACAATAATCCGGCAGGTAGGCGCAGCGGATCGTTGTTGGCGAGCGAGTCGTGCCATTTGCGGATGAAGGTGAGGGCTGCGGCAAGGTGGTTGAGATCGAGCATGAGTCTGGCCTTTTCCATGCAGGCGATGGCAGTGAGCGGGCCGTTGACGGCGATGGCATGATCAAAGAGGGTGAGGGCTTCCTCGCGGGATTGAGGGGAGGGGATGAGGGATGCGGCGCGTGCGGCGAGCAACCATGCGGCTTGGGCGCGAAGCGGCGAGGTGTCCGCCGTGGCCGCCTTTTCGAGTGTCATGCGTGCGGCATTGTAGTCACCGGATTGGAATTGATTGCGGCCGAGAGCTAGGGCGGCATCGGCGGCTGCGGGGTCCTTGGGGAAGGATTCGAGGAAGGATCTGGCGGCGGCTATGGTGGCTTTGGGATCGTTGGATAGATCCTTGTAACGCAGGCGCGCCAGGGCAAAGCGTGCCGGGGGCAGCGTTTCAATGGCGGTTTTGGAACTCGTCAAGGCTTCGAGTTGGGCATTGGCCATGGCAAGGTCAGGCGGGTTGATGGCGAGTGCTGCTTCCACCGCGGCGAGGCGGGCTTCGTTGCCGCGCGGGTGATCTGGGTGCCGCTCAATGAAGCTTTCGATGGCCACTTTGGCAGCCGCAGGAGGGGTGGCGACAAGGGCTTGCTCGAGCTCGAAATCTACCAGAGTGCCCGGACTCATCTTCGGAGGGGGATCGGTGGAGATAGGGGCGCTTGAGCCCTGTTGCAGGCGGATGATGGCCGCATTGAAGCGGGCGGTGTCAGCCGCCTTGGCAGGCAATGACTTGTTAGCTTCATCGAAGAGTCGGACCGCTTGTTGGGCGTCGCCTTTAGCGAAGGTGGCTTGTGCGGCGAGGAAGTTGGCTTCGCCGCTCAAGGCCGGCGAGGTGGTGTTTGCGCTGACGGCGATGAACACGCTGAGAGCTTGGGTGGTGTTGCCTTGATCGAGCAGCCAGCGACCGGTTTGGAGCAGGGCGCGCGAGGCGAGTTCATGGGCTGGTGAATCAAGCCGCAGGCGTGTCATGAGGTGGAAAGCCTCGGTTTTGGCCTCCGGGGTGTTGACGCGGTGCAGGCCGAGAGCTCGGGTGTAGAGGGAAAATGCGCTGAGTTTGGATTGTTCGGTGACGACCGGCCATGCGGCGATAGCGCCGGAAGCACTGGTGTTGATGGCACCGGCAGCCGGCGCTTGTAGCGGCGCGATCCACTGGGCGAGTTGTTCGAGAGTCGGATCGGTCAGTACGGGCTTGGCGGGCAACCACTGCAACAGGCGCTTGAACATCGCATCTAACAATGGTGACTCGGGATGGGCTTGGATAAAGGCAAGCAGGGACTTGGAGGCGGCTTGTGGCGAGCCTTGGGCGGCAAGTGCATCGGCCATGCCTACGGCTGCGGCGTGGTGGCGGGTGAGTGATTGGCCTTGGGGTTGATCGAGAAGCGTGGCGAATGCCTCGATGGCGGCATCGGCTTTGCCTTCGGCCAGCAGCAGGCGGGCTTCCAGCAAGGACGCCTGGGAAGAATCGGCAGCAGCGAGGGATGTCGCCGCAGGCATAGCTGCCCTGGCGGATTTGGCATCCCCCAGGTCGAGCAAAATTTCGGCTTGGCGGAGTTGAGCCTCAGCGGCGGTGGCGGGATCCGCATCGCTGCGCAGGGAGCCAAGGGAGAGCAGGGCGGCGTCGGTTTGGTTAAGGGCAAGCTGGAGGGACGCGCGGGAGAGGAGGGCTTCTTTGCGATACGGGGCTTGGGGGTCATCGAGAGCCTGGGCAAAGGTGTGAACGGCTTCAGTGAGGCGACCACCGGCCGCGAGGGCCTGGGCTTTCCAGAAGTAGGCTTCTGGGTTTCTGGCCACGAGCGGTTGGAGTAGGAACTTGAGTGCCTCAGTGGTGTTGCCGCTACGAATCCACGCTTCGGCGAGGCGCATGGCAACGCGGTTTTTTTGGGGGGCGGCCAAGGTTGGATCCTGCAGGAACTTCTCAAAGCGGAGGGCGGCGATTTCCCATAGCCCGGCGTCCATGGCTTCCTCACCCTGTTGGAATAGGACAGGGTTTTCCGCCGCAGGGAGCACCAGCGGGCAGGCCAACAGGAAGATGAGCATCAGCAAAGGCATTGAGTGAGGTGCGGGCAGCTTATGTCATGCGCGGATGAAGTAAAACCACTTGCCGGGAAAGAGAACGCGGGCGGTGCGCCGGACCAGCAGAAACCCATCAGACACTGTGGGCGAGAAATTTTTTGAGGTTGGCGGGGGTGATACCCAGGGCGATGGCGGCGGTTTTCATATCCCCGTCGGCGCGTTCGATCGCCCGTCCGGCGATTTCACTTGATAGCCATTCGATGACGTCCCCCCCCGAGGGTGCCGAGTTGATGAGTCGGTCCATCACCTCCATGAGGTCGCGCTGGGAGGTTCCTGGTGCCGATGCCAGGGGAATATCGACGGGCAGGAGAATGGACGATGAGGCAAGGGCGCAGGCACGTGCGATGGTGTTTTCCAACTCGCGGACATTGCCGGGCCAGTGGTGGGCCTGGAGGGTGGCGATGGCTTCCGCAGAGATGCGGATGCGTGCCAGCCCGTTTTTTTTGGTAATGCGTTGCAGGAAATACTCGGCAAGCAAGGGGATGTCCTCCAAGCGTTGGCGTAGGGTGGGGATGCGCAACTCGACGACATTGAGGCGGTAGTACAGGTCCTCGCGGAAGCGCCCGGCGGCCACCTCCGCAGCGAGGTTGCGGTGGGTGGCGGCGATGATGCGGGCGTCGGCGGTGAGCGTCAGATTCGACCCAACGCGGGAAAATGAACCGTCTTGGAGCACGCGCAGCAGCTTGACTTGAATGGTCAGCGGCATGTCGCCGATTTCATCGAGAAAAAGCGTGCCGCCATCGGCTTGTTCGAAGCGGCCGGTGCGGTTGGTGATGGCGCCGGTGAAGGAGCCCTTTTCGTGGCCGAAGAGTTCGCTTTCGAGGAGGTTTTCCGGGATGGCGCCGCAGTTGAGAGTGATCATTTCGCGTTTGCGGCGCGGGCTGTATTCGTGGATGGCCTTGGCGATGAGTTCCTTGCCGGTGCCGCTTTCGCCGGTGATGAGAACCGGGGCATCGGTGCGGGCAACGCGTCCGACCAGCTTGAAAACGTCTTGCAGGGCGCGGGATGAACCGACGATTTTGACGCGGCCGTCCGGGTTGGGTAACTCGGCGTCGGAACTATCCGCGCTGCGGCGGTTTTCCTGGGTTTGCAGGGCGGACTCGACAATGTGGCGAAGTTCAAACGGCAGCGATTCCTTGCGCAGGACGTCGTGGGCGCCGCGTTGGGTGGCTTCGATGATCTGGCCGGTGGTGGGAAAACCGGTGGTGAGAATCACCATCGTATGTGGACTTTGCAGGCGCGTCCTCACCAGCAGTTCCATGCCATCAAACGGCAATAAGTCAAAGCTGGCCACCACGAGGTTGACCGGCGTTTTGGCGATGACTTTGAGCGCGTTTTCCGCGTTGTCGCAGCGCAGGATTCGCAGGCCATCGGCAGCCAAATGTTTGGTTGCCCAATCCAGAAAATCAAGATCGGGGTCGACCAACAACAAGGTTTCTTCGGCAGATAGGTCCGACATCGGGCGTCAGCCAAAACTCACAGCTAAACTCGTTGAGCAAGGGGCCTGCCGCCGCTTAGCCGAGAGCCATGACTATTTGGTTTTGGGCGGTTTCGGAGTGGTGCCGGGTTTGACGTCCGCAGGCTTGGTGGTCGCGGGTTTCACATCCCCAGGCTTGGGAGTGGCGGTTTTGTCGGATTTGGCATCCTCCGGCTTGGGTTCGGCGGGCTTGCCGGATTTGATGGCTTCGAGTTCTTTGGCCCCTGTGGCGCGCTGTTTTTCGTCGAGCTTGTCGTAAACGTCGGAGGCAAATTTCTTGGCGGATTCTTCGCCGCGCTCGGCGGCAAGGGTGGCGAGTGCCCACGACTTGGGCAGGTCGGCAGCGGTGCCGATGCCCTTGGCGACGAGGCGTGCCAATGCGAGGGTGGCTGCGGGATGGCCCTGGTTGGCTGCCAGTGTGTAGAGTTGACCGGCATTATTGAGGTTTTGCGGCACGCCGGCCCCTTGTTCGAAGAGGGCGCCAAGGTTGTTTTGGGCTTGCGGCAGGTTGCCTTGGGCGGCACGCGTCAGCCATGCCACGCCCGCTGGCGCGTCGGCAGAGGCGAGTTTGCCGGACAGATACAGTAGGCCTAGTTCATTTTGGGCTTCGAGCAGACCGCCGGTGGCCGCCGCTAACAAATGTCCGTAGCCTTGGAGAATGTCCGGCTTCTCGGCCGAAAGACGTTTGACGGCGAGCCGATAGTGAGCGAGCGGGCTGCCGGCTTTGGCCGCGTTTTCCAGCAGGCTGGCACCGCGCGCCGGATCTTTTTCGGTGCCCTTGCCTTCCGTGTAGGCATCCGCCGCACGCAGAATGCAATCGACTTGGCCGGCATCCTTGCCGCGCTCGTAGAACGAGAGGGCGGCTTTGAGATCTTTTTTGACGTTTTCTTCGTAGTCGCCGAGGGCGAGGTAGGCTGAGTATTCTTTGGCGTCGATGGCTTTTTTAAGCCACTCGCGGCCTTTTTCCTCATTGCGGTTGTCCTTGTCACCATTGAGCAAACGGGAGCCGAGCGCCACCATTGAGGGCGCATCGCCCAGACCGGCGGCCTTGGCGTAAAAGCTCATGGCCATCTTGGGGTCTTTTTTGTCAGTAAAGCCAAATTGGCCTTCGTAAAGTCGGGCGAGAAGGAGAATGGACGGAACATCCCCGGCATTGGCGGCCTGGGTCCAGGCTGCGACGGTTTTGTCATAGTCGGCTTCCTTGCTGAGGCGGGCGCGGAGATAGGCCTCGCCGAGGATGCGGCCAGCCAAGCCCGGATTGTCCTTGGAGGCTTTCTCAAGGATGGCGCGGGCATCGTTGCGTTCGGCTTCGTCTTCGGATGCGAGCAGGATGGCGGTCAGGCGGGTAAGGGCATCTTTATGGGCGCTGGCAGCCGCCTTGCGGTAGTTTTCCAGAGCGGTGGCACGGGAAGCCTCGATGCCCTGCCCGGTTTCATAGGCGTATCCGAGCAGAAAGAGAGCGTCTGCGTTGCCTTTCTCGGCGAGGGGTATGGCCAGTTCAATGGCCTTGGCGTGGCGGCCTTCGCGGAATGCGGTGAGAGCTTCTTTGGCGGGTCCCTCGGCCTCGGTGGCAATGGCTTCGGCACCTCCCGCAGGGAGGGATACAGCCGCTTGAAGCTGGGAGGCAAGAAGGATGGAGCAAAACGACAGCAGCGTGAATTTCATCAACATGCGCGCACGCTATCAGGGTCTCCGGCGGTAGCAAGCGGAAATTTGAAATTTAAAGTCAGCGGCGTGTGATTTCAGCCCAGGGGATTGGCCGGTGGGTGGTCTGCCGAGTGTAGCCGGAGTTGCTCGATGCAAGCCCCGAGCAAGGTCTCGTCCATGTGGTGGACGTTGACGCCGTGACCGAGGTCTTGCAGCAGCAGCACGGTGAGTTCGCCGCCCAGGTGTTCGCAAAACTCATCCAGCCCCGCGAAAACCCGGCGCCGACCGGTCTCGTCCACCCAGTCGAGGGCCGGATGATAGGTGGCGAGGCCGAGAGCATCGAGCACCCGCATGATCCGCCCGGCGGACGCTGCCGCAAGCAGCCCGCAACGCACGGAATAAAGGGTGTCTAGCGCAAGGCCAATCGACACCGCCGTGGCATGACAAAGTTCATAACCTGATAGGGATTCCAGCTTGTGGGCCGCCCAGTGGCCAAAGTCGAGTGGACGGCTCGAGCCGGACTCGAAGGCGTCGCCGCCGGTGGCAATGTGAGTGGCGTGCAACAATGCCGAGCGCTCCACACAGGATTCAAGCGCCGCCGGTTCGAGCGCGGCCAGCGCTGGGAGATTGGCCTCGATCCAGATGAAAAACTCCGGATCCTTGACCAAGGCGACCTTGACCGCCTCGATCAAGCCGGCCCGGCAGGTTTGAGGATTCTGGCTGTGGAGGAACGCAAAATCGTTGATCACGGCAAATGGCACCCCGAAAACCCCAATCCAGTTTTTTTTCCCAAAGCCATTGATGGCGCACTTCACGCCCACCCCGGCATCATCCTGGGACAGGGTGGTGGTGGGAAAACGCAGCAACCGCACGCCTCGGTGCGCCGTGGCCACCGCATAGCCCACCGCATCCAGAAAGGCACCACCCCCAATGACCAGTGCATACGAATGGCGGTCAATGCGCGCCACATCAAGCGCCTGCCAGATGTGCCGGACCAAGGAATCATCGGCTTTGACGGCTTCACCGCCCGCCAATACCGAACTGCCGCAGTAGGTCACGTCGAGGTCCGCAAAGTAACGCTCCACAGTGCGGGTCAAGTCCGGCCAATGGCTCGCGACGGCTTCCTCGATGAACACAATCGCGCGCCGGCCACCGCCGTCACGCAGAATTTCGGCCACCTCCGCATTGTCCGGGGCGAAGGCATTTCGCGTGAAAACAATACGGTGCTTGAAAATAACGGGGATTTCGAAATCGTGGCGGGACATCAGCGCGCGGCAGAGGTAGCTGTCTTTACGCGGATGCGCCATGTTTTCTTTGTCCCATTTCAAAATTATGCCCACTCCGGAAACCCTCTTCGAAACCAAATGGCTCGGGCTCTATCGCTGCGGCCACTGGGACTTCGTGCGCCGCCCACAGTCGGATTCCTGCGTCGGCATCCTGGCCATCACGCCACAGCATGAGATCGTGCTCGTCGAACAATTCCGCATCCCGGTGCAATCCCGCGTGATCGAAATCCCGGCCGGCCTGGTCGGTGATGAGCCGGCCTATCAAGGAGAATCCCTCGCCGAAACCGCCCGCCGCGAGCTGCTCGAGGAAACCGGCTACCGGGCGGAGGCGATGACTCTTTTGCTAAGCACGCCGACCTCCGCGGGGATGACTTCCGAGTTTCTGCATCTATTCCATGCCACTGGATTGACCCGCGAGCATGCTGGCGGCGGCCTCGCCGGTGAGGACATCCGGGTCCACCGGGTGCCCTTGGACCATCTCCGCCCATGGCTGCTTGACCGCCAGGCGGATGGCTGCGCCATCGATTTTAAAATCCATGCCGCGCTGTGGTTGGCCGGCTTCTGATCGCGCCCACCGACAGACTCAGGAATTCTCCAAATTGCTAGGTTTGGGCATGACGGCCGGCAGCGCCAGCGACACGATCACACACACACTGACGAGAATGAGCACGACCCAGCGGGTTGGGTCCTGGTCAAGGACTTGGGAAAAGTAGTAGTAGGCCTGTTGCCGCGGAGAGCGGAAAATAAGCTGTGGGAGTGTGAGAAGCGCGCTGAAGAGCAGGGCCGGCGAACACATGACGATCATGGATACCGCGCATTCCTCACTGATTTGCGAGGTGAGTAGCACCTTCGGTCCACGGTAAAAGACCAGCCGCAGGATGTGCCACAAACTGGGACGGTGCTCGGTTGGCGGCTTGCGAAGTCCGGGGTATCTGGGAGCTAGGGGGATGGCTGACATGGCGATGATGGAGGCTCGGGTTGAACTATGGATTTTGATTACATCTGGCAGCACCACCAGGAACTGCCGTCACGCACGCAATATGTACCAAAAACCCTTCCAGCGCCTAGCTATCGCTTTGTGATAATCGTGTCACAGTTAGAACTACGCCAGCCGCGGGCGCGGCTCATATCAAACGGCAACGACGGTTTGCCTTTGCGCCCGGGATGGGAATCAGCTATGGCTCTGCGCACCTTGATTGAAGTCAGATTCCAACGCGGCTTGCACCTGCCTGAGCTAGACCTTTGGCTCGATCCATGGGACGTGCACTCGTTTGCGTTTGTTTCGCACGCGCATGCCGATCACGTGGCGCGGCATGGCTCGGCGCTTTGTTCAGAAGCGACCGCAGCATTGCTGCAACAACGGTTTCGGCTCACACCGGGGCAACTTCAGGCCGTGGCCTTGCACGTGCCGTGGGAGCGGGATGGCTTCAGGTTGCGCTTGCTGCCCGCCGGACATATCGTCGGCTCGGCGATGTTGCACGTCACCCGGCTCAAGGATCAGGCGAGCTTGCTTTATACCGGGGATTTTAAAATCCGCCGCAGCCGCACTGCCGAGCCGGTTGAATTTTTGGCAGCGGACACCCTTATCATGGAAACCACTTTCGGGTTGCCGCTGTTTGCCTTCCCGGGTCCGATGGAGGTGGAGTCCTCGTTGCTGCGCTTTGTGCATGACGCCTTTGCCGATGGCGAGACCCC
>JBILFE010000684.1:0-2650 GCA_044351705.1 Luteolibacter sp.
CTCGGATAATTGGCATAAGCAAACATCAGGCGGGGAGCCACTTGCCTGCCATGTGCGATCAAGCCCTCGATTGCCTGCCGCACGCGCAGCGGTCCCATCCAGCGCACCAAATCCGCAGGCACCTCGTTGCCGACGTAGACGGCGGCGAACGCGGGATGGTCGCGGGTGTCGCGCAGGGCTTGCTCCAAAGCCGCCCGTGCCGTGGCCAGCAGCCCCGGGCGCCGCAAAAAATCCACCCCGTGATTCCAATCCAAACCGCCTAGCACCTGCAAGCCATGCCGCCGCGCCACGTCCAACAATCCGATGCCGGGCATTTCATACAAGCGCAGCGCGTTGAACCCGGCCGCCGCTATCCGCTGGAAATCCGCGTCCCAGAAATCACTCAGGCCCGCGGGAAACGGCCCGTAGGTCACCGCCCGCATCGCCACGCGCCGGGTGCCAGCCCGGAAAAACTTTCCGTCTGTCTGCCAGCGATTATTGGGTGCCTCATCCGCCACAGCGGCAGCATAGGGCCGCCCGTCACGCCAGGTCAACGCTGGAACGGTGGCCTCCGGCAGCCCTGCGCCCAGGGTGATTGGCTCAATCAGCTCTATTCAAGGAACCGCAAAGTTATTTGAGTTTCAGCTCAACATCGGTGCTGATTTTGTCAACAACATAATGTCTGGCATTTTATTTCATTATGCCGATGGCAGCCACAGGCCCATTGCCAAGAGTTGCTCCAGTCAGCCAAACGCCGTGCACAAATAGTGGGAAAACCGGTTGCCCGCTTGACAGGGGCGTCCGAATCAGGGATGTTGCCGACGTGGGTGCGGAAATCACACCGTCACCAACTCAACCAATTACATCAACCAATTCCGATCATGGGCGACAAATCCCCCAAAGCGAACCAAAAGAAGTCCTCACAGAAACAGGTCAAGGCCGGCAACGCCTCGCAGGCGAAGCAGCAGGCGGCGTCCGCCAAGGCCGCTGCCGGTAAGAAATAGGTGCGGCCTTGCGAGTCGTGCCGCCGCTGGTTTGACAAGCAGCGGTTATTTTGGTTGGCCATGGGTTAACCGGGCATGGCTTGTCGGGATTCCTGTGCGTGCCAGACTCTGCCCCTTGCCATGACGGAACCATTTGGATCTAACCACATAGTACAGCATAAAACAGTCAGGACGCGAACCGGGGGATCATTCTCTTTGGTTCATTTCAGGCCTGGCCGTGAATTTGCAATTCGATTGCTCGCCGCAATGGTGATCGGCAGCGCGCCCATGGCCGCGGAAGATGCCGTGTTTCAAGTCAAACCCGTGGCCGCCGCGCAGGCGGAGGCCTACAAGTTGGATGCCGCCTTCTACAAGAAGTGCACACTGGTGCAGGATATCCTCATTGTCACTTCGGAGAAAGTCCCCGATCTCGTCCATCTGGAAGCGGCCTATTTGTTTGACAAGGTCATGAGCACCATCAAGCCGGAAGTGGCACAACGCATCCGCGACAAGAAAGTGCTGTGCGTGCTTGTTGGCCAGACCGAAATGGTTTCCGACTTGCCGCAGTTCCATTCTGACAAGTCCGGCACGGAACTCGACTTCTATAACTGGCGCAACCGGGGTTCCCTAACAACCCAGAACGGCCATCCCACCGTCCTGTTTGCCGAGGAAGACGTGATGGAGTACCAAGGCGGCATGCAACTTGAAAGTATTCTCATTCACGAGTTCGGCCACGTCATCGACGGTGCCGGCTTTGACGCGGGCCTGCACGAGCGGCTCAATGCGACCTACAAACATGCCAAGGAACAAGGGCTCTATAACGATGGCTATGCCGCCCAGCGGTTCCGGCGGGTGACGGGAACCACACCGGTGAGTCTGCTGGAGGCACTGGTCAAAGCGTTCCCGGCCCAAGCGCCCGGCTTTCTCAAACAATGTCTGGATGGCGGTGACATCCTGGTCAATGGCAAGCCTGGCAACTCGCAAGTTGAGGTCACCGGAGATGACAAGGTGCTGATTGTGTTTGGCGGGCCCAAAGCGTGTTATGCGGGGCTCAACAGCGCCGAGTACTGGGCTGAAGGCGTGCAGGACTGGTTTGACACCAATCGCACCATGGACCACGACCACAACCACATCCACACCCGCGAACCATTTAGAGCCTATGACCCGGATTTGGCCAAACTCATTGCAGATGTTCTGGGCGATTCCCCATGGCGCTTTGTTTCACCCCGCCTGCGTGCCGGCTCGGGGCACCTCGCCGGCTACGACCCGGCCACCGCTCCCAAGTGTCCCAAACTCGAACACATCGACCGCGCCGCGCAGGATTATTACGATGTGTATTGGAAGGATTATTGGCCACGCTTGCAGGCAAAATACTCGCATCAGTGAGAATGTTAATACGCGCGCGCGGGGTTGTGGTTAGAACTTCTGGGCGTCCTTGCTCATGCGTTCGAGGATATCCTCCCACGGGGTGCCGGGGTATTTTTTGGCTTCCTTGACGCAGGCGGCGGCGATTTTCGGATCCGCCTGCCATTGCGAGGCGGATATGGCACCAAAGGTTTTCTGGGCGAACTCGCCGACGTCGCTGAGGCCTTTCATATAGAGCTTGTTGGTCTCGCTCTTGCCGAGTGTGGCATGGGTGCCGACCACCTTCGGGTCGGTGACCCCGTGGTTGGTTAGAAAAGTCGTCC
>JBILFE010000061.1:0-9974 GCA_044351705.1 Luteolibacter sp.
TAGGTGGTGGCCACGTGGTTTGGGGTTGCTGTGAACCAAACTGTACACCGTTAGTAACCACACGCAAACACAAAATAGCCTAGGTGTCTTATTCCTCCTTATGCGGCAATGGTCCCTAGTGCTGACGAGTCACCGCAGTCCATGGTTCACAGCCCGCCGGGCGGTCGGGGGCAATCGCTTACACCTTACTTGGCGCCGCCGGGGGCGACCTGTTCGTAACTTCCCGCTCCGGTCATTACCTTGGCCTCGTCGAAATAGAGCGTGCCGCCAGTTGTGCTGCCATACGAACCGAACTTGAATGCGAATTTGCCGCGATAGTAAAATGCGTTGCAGCCTTTCTGAGTATAGACCTTCCGGCCCTGAAGCCACACCTCCGTCAACCCGTCATCTTTCAGGGAAAAGTAATGATGAAACACGAAATCATACCATGTGCCGGGTTGTGCTTTTTCCACGAGCGTGACCACCCTGTTGCCCGCCTCGGACTGCTTGGATTGCTTGTAGTTGGTCCGATAGATGAACTGCCCATTATCAAGCCGGAGGCAGGCTTCCGGGCCTTGGGCGTATTCCTTGCCCTGGCCTGCGTTGGGCACGCCTCCGTGCCATTGAATCACCATCCCTGAATGGGTGATACTGGCTTCCGGAACAAGGATGCTGATGGCGGCCCAGCAGTGCTGATTCAAGCGAGGACTGGCGTTCTCATCACGGTTCACCAATTCGAATTCCATGCGACGGCCTTTTTCCTTGCGCACGCACATCATGGCCCCGCTCCCCTTGCGGGCCGGGGCCTTGACAAGCGCGACTTCGCCCGCGTTGCCGGAGTACCCAGTCGCGGGATTGATCCTCATGTTGCTCCAGCCTCCTCCCATGTCCTGCGGCTCAACCAAATAATTTTTCGAAAATCTGCCATCGAACGACTCCGCCCATGTTGCGGCGTGCGATGATCCGATAGAAATCGCTGCTGATAGGAGTCCAACCATGATTGCGGTGATCCCGGTGATTCGTTGTGGAAAGTGCTGCATTATTTTGTCTACGTTACCCGCCACAGTGAAATTTCATCGAATTCGCCGGCTTGCCGTGAAAAGGCCGCTAACCGGAGGGCGAGATAGTGGGGGGGCTGCTCATGTTTAGATTGAATCAAGGAACTGCGAATGAGGTGTGATGGCATGGAGTTCGGTGGCAAACGCAATGCGACACCGCTTTGGCTTAATCCCGGCGCTCACTCAGGCCTAATCCAACAACAGTCGGTCACCAGGATTCGGCTGTGATCACAACTCGCGAGACGACCCGCAAGCCAAAGCCCAAGCCACCGGCGGCGCCGGACCCGGGACACGCTGCCACCACCTCGCCACCCGTGGCCTTGACCAAGGCCTCCAATGCTGCATTCATGCGCAAGAAGCAAGCGAGGCATGTTTACCCCATATCGGGTGAGCGACAAGCCGGATCTGAAACTAACACACGGGGCGCTTGACGTCAGGGCCGCAGTTACCAAGGTGTCGTCGCATTCATGAACGCAACGTCGATCGAGATCGTGAACCCGGATGGCCACCTGCGCGTGGTCGTGACCAAGCCACTGCCCGGAACCCACTGGCTGGACGTGTTGGTTGCAGCCGGATGCCGCGTTGAGATCGCCACCGGCGAGGACATTCTCTCCCGTGAGGAGATCATCGCCCTCATCGGAGATCATTGCCATGCGGCCATCGGCCAGTTGACCGAAGCCTGGAACGCCGAAGTCTTCACCACCCTGAAGCAGGCTGGAGGCCGCGCCTACAGCAACTATGCGGTCGGCTACAACAATGTCGATGTGCCGGCCGCCACCGCCTGCGGCATCCCTGTGGGCAACACGCCGGGCGTGCTCACGGAAACCACAGCCGAGATCGCCGTCGCTCTAACATTTTCGGCAGCGCGCCGCATTGTCGAGGCTGACTGCTTCATGCGTGGCGGCCAGTTCAAGGGCTGGTTGCCCGGCTTGTTTCTCGGCAACCTTTTTCACGGCAAGACGGTCGGGATCATCGGTGCCGGTCGCATCGGCCAAGCCTATGCCCGCATGATGGTCGAGGGCCACAAAATGCACCTCGTTTACTTCGACTTGTGCCCCAACCCCGGCTTGGAGGAATTTGTCCAGAGTTACGGCGCGTTTCTAACCACGCGAGGCGAACCCGCGGTGGCGTGTCGGCGTGCGGATTCAGTCGATGAGTTGTTAGGTAAGGCGGACGTGGTGAGCCTGCACACGGTGCTCGATGCGGGCACGCGCCACCTGATCCATGGGGCGCGCCTGGCCATGATGAAACCCGACGCCATCCTCATCAACACCAGCCGCGGACCAATCGTGGACGAAGCGGCCTTGGTCACGCATTGCCGCAGCCATCCGGATTTCAGGGTTGGGCTGGATGTCTTCGAGAACGAACCCACCATGGCCCCCGGCTTGGCCGATCTGGATAACGTGGTGATGGTCCCGCACATCGCCTCGGCCACCAAGTGGACGCGCGAAGGCATGGCCAGTCTGGCCGCCTGCAATGTGGCGGCCATCCTCCAGGGTCATCCGGTAGCCGCCGCCGGAGATGTGCGTTCATTTCTCGCCGGCACCCCGCCACCAGCCGCCCCCAGCATCGTGAATGCGCTCGAGCTGGGTCTGTAAGGGGTTGTTCGCATGGTGACATTTTCAGGATGTTTTGAGGGGCTCAACAGCAAGCGCTGCCGACTTTTGCTTGTTTGAGGTTGGCATGGCGGTTGTGCAAACCGCCACCACCCATGCCTGTCAGGGCGTTTGGCTGACATCAAATATAATGCCAATCGTTATATTGTTGACCACGCGGCAGTTAAATGCGATTCCTTGCTGCATGAAAACAGCAGCAGTGGAGAGGATGGATGCGACGATGGAAGCCAAGCCACGAGTGCTCTCGCCTCTGGACCGGATTGAATTGCCGACGGGTGCCTGCCTTGGCCGGGTGTTTGCACGCAGATGGAAAGGGCGGCGGCAGCGGATCGTGGTGGGCCCGGCGGAGGGGGCGAGCTACCACGTCATGAGCCGCACCGCGGGCGGCGAACGCCTTCTCGGCGACACGGAAAAAGAAGCACTGCGCCGCCTGATGTGGCGGCTGGCTCGCTTCGCCGGAGTGGAAATCCGCACGTACGCGGTGATGGACAACCATTTCCATATCCTCGCCCGGGTGCCGGCCCACAACTCATTTGTGGAGCAATTCGTTGGCCCTGGCGGCGAGGCGCGCTTGCTGGAGCACCTGCGCTTGCTGTATTCGCGGGCCTACATCGCGGCGCTGCGGGCGGAGTTGGCGGACTTGCGGCAGCACGGGATGCCGGCGGAAGCGGACGCGCTCATCGCCGGCTATCTGCGTCGGATGTGCAATCTGCCGGTGTTTGTGAAGGAGCTGAAGGAGAGGTTTTCGCGGTGGTATAACAAGCACCACAACCGGCGCGGGACGCTGTGGATGGAACGCTTCAAAAGCGTGCTGGTGGAGGACGGCGAGGCGCTGCGGACGATGGCCGCCTACATCGATCTGAACCCGGTGCGTGCAGGCATGGTGAAAGATCCGAAGGATTACCGGTGGTGCGGCTACGGGGAAGCGATGGGTGGCTGCACTGCGGCACGCAGCGGCTTGTGCGGCGTGGTCGGGCATGCGGGTGGCGGTGCAAAAGCCTGGGACACCCCGGCCACGGCCAAAGGGATGAGCGCTGCGGAAGTGTATCGGTGCTGGTTGTTTGAGGACGGGCGTGAGCGGTCGGGTGCCAGTGGCGGCGGAGCAAAGAAGCGGGCGGGGATTGGCAGCGAAGAGGCCGCCGCGGAGAAACAACGGCAGGGCAAATTGAGCCGAGCCGCGTTGTTGCGCTGCCGGGTGCGGTACTTCTCCGACGGCTTGGTGCTGGGCACGAAATCCTATGTGGACGGGGTGTTTGAGGCCTATCGCGGGCAATTCGGGCCGAAGCGAACGAGCGGCGCGCGGGCGCTGCGCGAAGACGCCCACGGCGGCCTGTTCACGGCACGTCAATTGGCAGTGCGAACGGTGGGGTAGGGATCTGATTCATCACCGGGCTAACATGACAAATCCGCACCGATGTTGAACTGAAACTGGAAAAGCTTTGCCGTTCCTTTAGTAGAGGCTGATTCAGCCAATCACCCTACCTCTCCGAGCCGTCTCCGCACAATCAACTTGGCTTTTCCGGGGCATTGTCCCACTCTCCCGCCATGTCAAATCCGCTAGTGCAGTCCGCCAAGCAGAATGCCAATGATTCGGAAGCTCCTTTGATTGAAACGCTTCACCCCATGCCAAACCCCAAATCTAGCAAACCCATAACCGAGCGCGCCGATGCGCTGCTGGTGGCGCGTTTGTTGTGCGATTCCCGCGAGCAGGCCAAGCGCCTGATCCTCGCCGGCGAAGTGCGCTGCGGCGAGCGCCTCGTCGACAAGCCCAGCACCAAGCTCGCCGTGGACGCACCGCTGGAGGTGAAGGCCAAACCCCGTTTTGTCGGCCGCGGCGGGCTCAAACTCGAGGGCGCGCTGAACGCCTTCGCCATCAACCCGGCCGGCTGGGTCTGCCTCGATGTGGGGGCCTCCACCGGCGGCTTCACCGATTGTTTGCTGCAACACGGTGCCCTGCGTGTGCATGCCGTGGACGTAGGCACCAACCAGTTGGTATGGAAGCTACGCAACGACCCCCGCGTCATCGCCAGGGAACAATTCAACGCCCGTCACATGGTCCCGGAAGATATCGGCGAAAAAGTCCACCTCGCAGTGATGGACCTGTCGTTCATCTCCCTAACAAAAGTGCTGCCGGCTGTGTTCCCCGTGTTGGATGATACCGGCAGCGTCGTGTGCCTTATCAAGCCGCAGTTCGAACTGCTCCGCGAGGATGTCGGCAAGGGCGGCATCGTTAGAGACCCCGTCCTCCACCAACGCGCGATCGATAAAATCCACCGCTTCGTCACCGCCGCGCATGGCCGCGATTGGCGCGGCCTGATCCCCTCCCCGATTACCGGCACCGATGGCAACCAGGAGTTCCTGGCTTGGATTGGCTAGGGTGCCGGCAAGCGCAGCAACTCGTTGAATTTCTTGCGTTCGGAAAACAGCAGCGATTTCCATGGGAATTCCGTGATGCTCGGGTCGTCCTTGGCAATGCGGTGATTCATCACCTGAGTCACCAGAAATACGGCTCGGTTTGCCGGTGAAAGTTTGGCCGGGTCCAATTCCAAGCGGTCCAATATCTCCGCCGCCTTGGCCTGCTGACCATCGCAAAGGTAGGCCGTGGCGAGCGTCATTTGAATAGGCAACTCGTTGGGTAAACCCTTGGCCAAGGCTTCCATCGCCTTGAGAATCGTTTTGGGTTCGATCACGTTGTTGAGGCAGGCGAAATAGGCGAACTGTGTCAGCAAAATTGGGTTGCCGGACTCGAACGAAAGATAGATGGCGCAGATTTCCAGCAGCGTATTCTCGCGTCCTTGCTGTGCCAGCGAGCTGAGCAACGACTTGAGTTCCGCATACAAGGGCAGCGGCCCGTTTCCAAGCCGGATCGCCTCCACCATCGCCAAATCCGCCTCGTCCTGCATCCCGGCCGCCATGGCCAAGCGCTGCATGGTGAGATAGGCGGGGGCCGACGCCGTGGACTTGGCCTCAGCCATGGCGGCCTTCCACGTCTGCGCCCTGGCCTTGGCATCACCCGTTTTCGCCATCACCATCGCGCGGTGCGCCAATTCCTCGTACTTCGGAAGCAAGCCTCCGTGCGCATCTAACAATAGAAGCGCCTGTTCCCACTCACCGCTGCACTCCATGGCATGCAGCACATGGGGAAACAATTCGGGGTGCTCATTGACGCGTGCGGCCGGGAAGGTTTGCAGCAGGCGTTGATAGAGCCCGAGGTCATCCAAAAAACCCGCCAATGCCAGCGGGTCCTGATCCAGCCAGCGGGTGACGACCGCATCGAGCAGCGCCGCGCAATTGGAAAAGTTGGCGGCGTAATCCATACGCGAGAGCATCAAGGACTTGCGAGCTGAGGCGCTGGATGCGGGGGTCTCCAAGATCCTGCGCACGGGTTCCAAGGTTTTCGCCTGCAAGCTCACCGCCGGGATTGACTCAAGCAGGTCGAGCCACTCGGAAATCGCGGAATCGTCGGAGGGAAAACTTTGCGCGATCAAGCGTTGGGCTTCGTCGTAGCCATCACGCTTAGCGCTTCCGATCAGAATCTGAATCAAGCGCCGGTCGAGCGCCGCGGTACGAGCTGCCGCAGGCACCGCCAACAACACCGATGCCGCCTCGCTTAAATGACGGGCCTGAATCAAGCGATCGGCAAACACAAACGCAAAGCGGGGATCCGACTGGCACTCGGTGGGCAGCGTGTTCCATGCCTGTCCAAGCAAGCCTAACGGCGAGTTCGGCGCGATGCCGCGAAAGCCGTTAAAACGATCCTCGTCAGACCCGCCCGGATGGACCATCAGGGCCCGGGCGATGTCGCGATGCCTGGGATCACGCAGCGACGCGGTGGATTTCTCCAGAATCCGGAAGGCCTCAATACACGAGTCACCCGCCCGCAGCACCGTTAGTGAGAGGTCGCGGGCATCCTCCATGCGCACATCCTCGACGGCTTTCTGGGCGGCCACCAGATTTCGCGCCACCCGCCATGACTTGAACACCCGGTAGGCCGGCTTGACCGCAAGGAGCCCGAACCCTGCGGCCAGCAGGAAAAGCATCACAAACCGATAGAAGGGGTGGAAATTCACCCAGCGGTCCCAAGCAGCTTCAATGGAGGGGCGGATCATCGGAGGCGAGTGCGGTTTGAGCTGGATTGGACAGATCGCACCACTGTGCGACGCAGCTTAGTTGACAAGGCACCGGAAAGAAAATAAAAAAACAGGCCGCTGGCCACAAAGGCGAGCAGTCCCAATGGATCATGCGCCCGAGCGAACGCCTCTTTGCCATACTCAAAGCGGATCTGCGCCAGAGCATAGGTGCGGGCCACATTGACGACAAAGGCGACCCCGCAAGCACATGCTAACAAAGTAACGGCGCGCGACACGCGCAAGCGCTGCAATTCGGCAAAAAACCACGTCGCCATCACAAAACTTTGGAACGAGCGCACCCCGCTGCAGCCGTCGGTCACCTCCACGGTTAATTCGTGCAAGCGCAGCCGATCGCCCATCACCTCCACCGGCTTGCCCATGATCTGGAAGATCTCCGCCACCGCCGTAACCACCCATTGTGTTAGGTGATGCACGATGCCGGTCTCCAGCACGGTCGGCCACGGCAAGGCCGACACTAGCAACAAGGTGATCCACCCGAAGCCAACCGAGGCACGCCGGCCGCGGGTCAGGGCAATCAACCCATGGCTGGTGACACATGCCGTCAGGCCTAACAAAGATGTCGGCAGTCGCCAGGAAGGATCGGCGTAACCGAGCACGCGCAGCACCAATATCCAAGGCAGGAGCAACAGGCAACATACCAGCACCCCCTGGGTCTGCAGCAAGACCACCGGGGTCTCGATTTGCTGCCAACGGCGCAGTATCAACCACACAGCCGCCGGCGGCACAAACCAACCGTAGTCATAATACTCGCCGTGACCCCACACATAGGATGCGGCAAGCATTGCCGGGGTCCACAACGCCACCACGCCCACCACCGGCAGCCAGGAGGGGGAAAAGTGGTGGTTCATGGCAAAAATGTTCGATGTTCGATGTTCGATGTTCGATGTTCGATGTTCGATGTTCGATGTTCGATGTTCGATGTTCGATGTTCGATGTTCGATGTTCAATGTTCAATGTTCAATGGTATCACATTCCATTCACATCTCCTCAAGGCCCACCCTCCAGCGATAGATTTTGAGCTGGTATTGGGTGGCGAGGACATCGAGTTGTTCGAGCATTTCGATGTTGGGCTTGTTGATGGCGACAATGATGCCCTTCAATCCCATATCGGCGACCAACTTTGGGACCACGGAAAGTCCGCCCAGGACCCGCAAGGATCTGAGCTGGCGGCCGTGCAACAACCTCTCTTCATCGATGAATCCCAAAACCCTCAGGCCGGGATAGAAGTCATGGGTGCTGGATTTCAGGTGATTGAGCAGGAGAGAGCCCAAATCACCCGCCCCTAACACCACCATCGGGCCGTAATCGCCGTCGACCGCCCGCTTTGGATTCCGAAATCTGGCATCCATGCCCAGTTCGCGCAACAGGTCCAACGCCACACGTGGCAGGCACACGCCGGAATAGGCAAAGACATAACTGATGAGTGTCAGCCGCAGAGCGCTCCATTCCATGCTGGCATACATCAGGGTGTAGAGGGTGAAGGTGACGATGGCCGCAACCAACAGCCAGAATTGCAGCGCGACCACATCGCGGATCGTGGCCCGCACCCACAGCCGCTGGTGTACGCGCAGCGCTAACAGGACAAGGCTGCCCAGAATGACAAACGCCGCCACAAAGCGTAGCAAGTGCTCCAAATCACCATCCCGCATCAAGCAATTCGTCTCGATGATAACCGCGACAATACCCGCCCCGGTCAACACCAACAAGTCATAGGCAAACAGCACGGCAGCCACCCTCCGGCGGTGTCCTGGCAGCTTGATCGCGAGATGAATGACGTTGCCGGTGTTTTCGATTTCCACCTTAGCCAGATGCTTCACCCCCACCATCGCCACGATGAGGAAACCCACCAACGACAACGCCAACATGCGACCACCAAATATCATCGGCAGAAAGGCCAAAGTCGCCAGCAGAATGGCAATCCCCTGCAAAATGAGTGCCACCTTGTGTTGTGAGCCACCTCCAGCCAGCAAGCGATGATGCAGATGTTCTTGATCGGCATCAAAGATGCCGCCCATTTTAACCCCGAGCAGCCGCTGGATGAAGCGCCGCGAACCCCGCCGCCAAATCGCCAGCAGCACATCTAACAAAGGAACCCCCGCCACCGCAATCGGCAACAGAATCATACCCACCACGGCCTTGCGCCCGACCGCCTCGGTCGCCGCCGTCGCAATGAAAAATCCAATCAGCATGGATCCCGCGTCGCCCAGGAACATCCGCGCCGGATTGAAATTGTACTTCAAGAATCCGAGGATGGCGCCACCCATCGCCAACAACAGCAGTGCGGAGTCCCAGCGGCCGTTGATCAAAGCAATCCCCGCCAAGGCCATCGTGGCGACGGCGGCCAAACCGCCGCAGAGGCCGTCGAGCCCATCGATGAGGTTGAAGGCGTTGATCAGCAACACTACCCACCCCACAAACACCACATAATCCACGACCCATGGCCACCCAGCAGGGAACAGTCCGAGACTGAACGGATGCAACAGGAAATAAACCGACGGTGCCAAAATGTGGGCGCCGAGCTTCACCCACGGCGATAGACCCGCCCGATCATCATAAAAGCCGGCGACCATCAGCACGGCCGACCCTGCCGCAAAGGCACCTAGCCACGACCAGGCCAAATCTCCGCCGCTATGCAGCAGGCCCGATGCCAGACCCAAGCCGGGCACCAGCAGGAAAGTCAGCCAAATGGCAATTCCGCCGGCGCGCGGGATGGGGTGTGCGTGAATCCGCCGAACACCGGGCACATCCATGAGTCCCAAGCGTGGAGCCACAGCCAACATCACCCGGTTCAGGCCGAACGAGACTGCCAGCGACAGCAGAAATACGCATGTGAGTTCTAGCAACATTGGTAAAGCACGCGAAACGCGCGGAACGTTAAGCGCTATCGCGGCAAATGGGAATCCCTGATTTTGAATCTTTGAGACGGCCCCAGGACGGTTCGCTGGCTAAACCTAGAAACCGCGAATGAACACGTTCAATGTTCAATGTTCAATGTTCGCTTACCCCCCCGACGCAAAAAGGACGGTCACCTCGTGACCGTCCTTTGCCATACCCTCCGCCAACCCAGCCAGCATCACCCCGGTCGGTGCCGCGTCCGGCGGATCATATGATTGAGAAATACCAGGTGCATCGTGAAGAAAACGCTGAAATGCTGCAATTCGAATATTAGA
>JBILFE010000062.1:0-9973 GCA_044351705.1 Luteolibacter sp.
CCGCGACAAATCAATGGTCCGATCGGACCACTCAGATGTCGCGGTCATGGTTGGGAAACGCCGCGGCGGCGGATGCAAAAAGCGGCGGCGATGCAGGGCGGCGTGCCCACCCCCGCGACAAATCGATGGTCCGATCGGACCACTCAGATGTCGCGGGCACGGTCGGGGAGACGCATGAGCGGGGATGGAAAGCGGTGGCTACGAAAAGGCGGCGGCGATTTCTTCGAGCCAGGCGGGGTCGGGCATGGCGTAGGGGCGGAAGGTTTCGAGGGTGCCGTAGTGCTCGTTGTGGAACAGCGCGCGGTGCATGCCAAGAGTGGAGGCGGCCGGCGAATCGATCAGGTTGGAGGAATCATTGATGCTCATCTGGAATAGGACGCGCATCTCGAACTCACCTAACAATTTTCTGGGGATCCAGCGGCTAACGTTGTTCCAAGTGTCGATAGAGGCGATGACGTGCATGCCGGAGGGGCCGCCTTCGCCTAACAGACTGGCGAAAGCCTGTGCCGGGCTGGGGCCGGCGCTGGCATCATCGTCGATGGAAAAGCGGAAATCATCGTCGGGCCGCAAGACTTTGAAGCGCTGCAGATCATGAATGATGAGGAAGACTTCCGCGGCGTCGCGGCCGGAGGTGGCGGCCCGCGCCTCAAGCGTGGCCGCCAGTTCCGTTAGAAGAGCCGGTGCTTCGGCAGGTCCGGCGATGCGGACGCGGTGGGGCAGGATGGCGGCGAGGCGTTGGAACAGGCTTTCGCCGGCGACCGGGTCGTGCGGGTCGAGGATGACGAACTCGGCGGCGGCGGGCGGGTATTGGCAGGCGAGGGAAAGCAGGGTGATGCCGGCCAGTGAGGTGGTGCGCTCGGCGGCTTGGCCGGTGATGAGAAGATGGCTGCCGCTCTGCCGTTGGAAGAGCGCCGCGGTGGGCCCCTTGATCGAGTTGGGGGCCCCGAGCCAGGCGCGGGCGGTGGCAGGCCGTGTGGTCGGGCGGCTGAGGATGGCGGCGGCGAGTTCGGGGTTGTCGCGGACCTCGGCCGGCGCGTTGCCTTCGAAAATGATCGGGGTCGGCACCGCTTTGCCACTGTTGGCGGCAAGCAGGTTGACTTGATCCAACATGGCATCGCGTTCGGCTTCCGGCAGCCATACGATTTGGAACGGGCTGTTAGCGGCGAGCGCGCCGGATTGGTCGTTGTAGATGCCTTCGCCGGGCCGGGTCAGCAACCGTGGCGCGGGGTTGTCATCATCCATGATGAGATGGGCATCCGCCTCGTTGCATTGCAGGGCCACGCGAATGACCATCTGGCCAAGGGTGGCGCGGGCCAAGGTGTATGCCCCGCCGAGGGTTTGCGAGCCAAGGATGACGTGAATGCCGAATGCACGTCCCTGGCGCACGATTCTATCTAACAAGAGAGACGCCTCCTGCGCCACGCCATCGTCCTCGGTGAAGAATTCCTGGAATTCATCGATGAGCAGGAGGGTGCGCGGCATCGGATCGGCACCCTTGCTGTGTTTGTAACCGGACAAGTCCTGGGCTCCGGCGCGGCGGAACAATTCACCGCGGCGTTTCAATTCCGCATCCACGCGCTGCAGCACGCTGAGGGCGAATTCGCGGTCGCTCTCGATGGCGACGACGCGGGCATGCGGCAGATGGCGGCTGGCATAACACTTGAACTCAACGCCCTTTTTGAAATCCACCAGATAGAATTCGACCTCCTCGGGGCTGCACCACAGCGCGAGATTGGTGATGATAACGTGAAACAGGGTGGACTTGCCGGAACCGGTCTTGCCGGCCACCAGCATGTGCTGGCGGGTGCCCTTGCCGATGGCAAGCATCTGGAGTTTCTTGGCGCCGGTGCGGCCGATGGGCACGCGCAGTTCGGCGGTGGTTTCGAGTTGCCAGCGGTCGGCTACAGGTGGCGCAATGTGCGCGAAGGGCACCTCAACACGGTTGGAATCGATGCTGGCGCGGCCAATGCGGTGAATCAGCGTGGTTGCATCCTCATCGGTTGGAGGCGGGTCGAACACCACGGTGTTGGCCCCCGGCGGCCAATCTAGCAATTTCGCCGCTTTTTCATCCAGCGCCACGCGCATGCAGGCGCGGCGCAATTCGCCATCCAACGCGGGATCCGGTGCCGGCTGGCGCAGGTCGCGATGAATCAACAGATGGACGCCACAACGCGCGCCGCTGGAGGCAATCGCGAGCAGGCGCTTGGCAGCGGTTTCGCTGAAGCCGGCGGGGAAGCCGGCAATGACGAGGAAGCGGTATTTTTCCGCGATGGTGCCGGCTTGTTCGTTGTATTCCGCGATGGTGGCGTACTCATTGCGAAGATACATCTGAATGACTTTTTCAATGTGTTCGTTGAGTTCGGCCAGGCGTTCCTCGATCTGGGTGCTTTGCGTCCAGATGCGATGCGTAATCATGGTTTCCTCGTAATCCGCAAGGTGCATCAAGCCTGCGAAATCCCTGCCAAGACCCACCGGATCAATGAACACAAACGAGGCCCGCCCCGGTGGCAGGCTCGCCAACACGCGCAGGGCGATGGAATTGAGCACGGTGGTGGCAAGGCCACCGGCGTCCCCGCTGCTTTCTATCAACAGGGAACCGCGGTCGGGAAATCCGAGCGCAAAAGGCGCCCAAAACCGCGTCTGCTCGGGTAGCTGGAATTGCGGGCTGGCAGGCGCACGCAGCGCCAATTTTGTTAGATCGACCTGTAGGGAGCCGATGCGCACGGCGGCAGGCGCGGTGGCGGGAGGTGTCCAGGTGGCGCAGGTGGCGGCGGAAAATTCCGGGAAGTGGGTGCGGGAGGCACGTTCTAACAATAACACCTCATGGCAGGTCTGCACCACGGCCCGCTGCCACGCCGGGACCAGGGCTTGAAGGGCGGTGGTGATTTCGGCATCAACGGCGGTGGTGGCCGCAGTGAAGGCGAGCTTGCGGGCGTGGCCGAGTGCGTCAACCCGATCGCGCAGGCGTGCGGCGGCCTGCTCGTGGGCGTGGTTGATGGTGGCGAGTTTGCGCTGGTAAAGGCGATCGAGTTTGGCCGGGAGACGGGCGAGTTTGAGGTCGATTTTTTTTTGGCCGTGGCGCATGCTGAGCTGCCACTCGGAACCGGATTCGCGGAATGTGTCGCTGAGGTCCTGGCCTTGTTGTTGTTCTTTTTGTTCGATTTCCGCGCTGAGGTTGACGATGCGCGAGGCGGAGGCATTTTCCGCGGCAATGGCCAGGGCCCGGGCGGTGGCCAGTTCGTGGGCGGCGCGGCGCGCGCGGGTGGCGGCCAATGCCAATGCCAGCAACCAGATCGCCAACAAGATGCCCTCGGTTATGAGCAGCGGAGTTTGGACCGAGCGCAAAGCGGCCCCTGCGCGCCACGCCGGCCACAGGAAAACACCCGCCGCCAACAGGCCAAGCACGCTGAGCGGCACGAAGCGGAAGAACTTGGTTAGGGGTTGGCGGCTGATGGCGTCGACCGTGCCGCGCAAGGCCTCGAGTTGTGCGAGCGAGGCGGCATGCAAGGCTTCCGCATCGAGGCCGGCGGTGGCAGCGTCCAAAGCCGTGCTGCGGCCATGAAACATCTGTTGCAGCCAAAGCCGGAATGACCGGAGCGCCTTGAGCGCGAAGTCGCGCAGTTGGTAGCGCACGGTGCGGTCCGCCACCAGTTGTTCTTGAAACGCGCGATGCGCTTCGATGGCTTGGGCGAGTTCCTCTTTACGCGACTTGCGGCCTAACAGAATGGTGCCTTGAACCTGACCAATGCGGCGGTCTCGCATGTCCTGCAGGCGCTGGGCAAGCGAGGTCCGGCTGTTGTGCCAGGCGTTTTGGATCCAGGCCTTACGGGCATCCATGGCGGCTTGCGCGTGCTCCAGCTTGTACCGGTGCTGCGCGGCGAGCTCGGCGAGCTGGGCGGAGACGCCGGCGGTCTCAGCTTCCTCGCGCTGGGTGTTGGCCCGCCTCGCGACCGTTAGTTTCGCGGCCCGTGATTTTGCCAGGTCGTCCTCACCGGCGAGGGTTGAGACCATGCCGGTTTTGAGGACAAGGACTTGTTCAAGCACGCGGCCCGGGGTCATGGAATCATTCGCAGTCGGCATGGATTTTGTTGAGCAAGAGATCGAGTTCATCGATGACCCGGAGGGCGGAGTTCACGCTGACCGCCAGATCGGCTAGATACAAGTTTTCAAATTCCGCGGCCTTGTGGTCGCGCCATGAATTGCGGGTTTGCTCCCACTGTGCCTGGAGCGCGCGGGTGGCGTCTGTTAGCAATCCCTTGCTGCCGGACATGCTGCTCATGGGGTGGTCTCCGAGGTGGCGGGTGCAAGGTCCTCAGGCAGCGCGGGTTTCGATTGCGCCGGGCGTGTCGATTCGGCGTAGGCCTGGAGGGTTTTGATGGTTTCGCCGAGGGTATGGACGGCCTTGGGCAGGTGCTGGCCGACGCGGAAAAACATCGGTTCGAGCTGGCGCAGGAGCGGACCGGTGCGGTTGTCGTAAACTTGCCGCCAGCGCTTGATGACTTGCATTTTGGCGACCGCTTCATCGACTTGGCGCTGGGCTTTGGCGACGGCCATTTTTTGCAGGGCATTGCTGGCGTGCGGGCTGGTCAGGTTGGCGCTGTAGAGTGCCTCCTGCGCCTGGTCGAGTTGCTTGGTGCGCTTCTTGAGCTGTGCCGCCCAATACTGGGCGCGGTCGACATCCAACCATGTGCGCATGCGGCGGGCTTCGCCGGTCATGTCTTCCAAGGCGACGCGGGCTTTTTCGATGTAATGGATCAACTCGGCTCGGAATGCTTCAAGCGCATCGATGGAGGTGATCCTGGCTTGGTTGGACATGGCGGAAGGGCGCGCGGCGGCTGTTAGCGCTGGTCGAGGTATTGTTGGATGCGTTCGGCCTTGCGCAGCAGATAGGGGGTGTGGCGCTCGGAGAGTTCGAGAAACGCCTTGAGCGTCTTCATGAGTTGCACAAACTCCGCGGAAAATTTTTCCTGTTCCTGGTCCTGCCAGGTATCGCCGAGCGAACTGAAGCGGGCCATGAGCGAGGCGGTGCGCTCGCGCAAATCGCCGTTGAAGCGTTTCAACTCTGCTGCGAAGCGGCGGACTTCTTCAGGATCAATGACAGCTTGGGACATGCTTGGACAATCGGCCTGGTGCTGGCGCGTTCTTTCTGCCGGGAGTTAAGCACAAGGCGGCACCCCTGCCAATGGCAATCTTGGGTGGGCCGTCGGGTTGCCAGCGGAAGCGCGGCCACGAAAAGGGTTTTGTTGCTGCTGTTCTAACGAAGCGGGTTCCAGACTTTTGCAAAACCAAAGCCGCTGAATTGTTTCACATTGGCTGTGGCAAAGTGGGTGACCCCGTGGTGGGCCAGGGTGATGGCGAGGCGGGCATCGATGATATGACGAAAGCTGGAACTGGTCCGCGCGGCCCATTCCCATAAAGGTTTGCCAACGTCCGGTTCGTAATCGGCGTATTCCCACGCCGGATTATTGCGGAGCACCTGGCAAAATGCGGCAGCTTCCTTGGCACTGCGGGGTTTCCTGAAAACAGCAGGGTTGCGCAGTTGCATGTAAACTTCAACCAAGACCAGACCACAGAGGAGAAATCGTTGCTGGCCGGCAGCTTCTGTGGCGAAAAACCGCTGCGCAACCTGATGATGCGGCGAACCCGGATTGGCCGCGTATAGGAACAAGTTGGTATCAGCGGAAAGGATCATGAGGCCGAACGCTGGGATATGGCATCGGCTTCGGGGTGGATGGCCGCCGGGTCCACAAGAAAATCACCGCCGCAGTCAAGCGTCGGATATTTCCATGCCGTACGCGGCTTGGGTTGCGCGGGAAACCGGTTCACAAAGTGCTCCGCAGCCTTGCGCATGACTTCGGCCAGCGACCAGTCCTGCTCATCGGCGATGGCCTTGAGTCGCTGGTAGAGGGGATCTGGAAACTGGATTTGGGTGCGGGTCATGACGACAAACCATCATTGATGTCGGATTGATGTCAAGTGCGGATTTCCCAGTCCAGCAGGTCGCAGCACCACGCCAGCCAACACGGCCCCGGGACATCCTGATGTCCGATCGGACATCGGGATGTCCCAACCACGCCTTCACTCTCAAGCCACGAGCCACGAGCTTCCATGCGTTGTGCAAAGAAGCCAAGAACCTCGCCCCCGTGTTATTTCGCCGGCGGCGGATAGGTCTTCACGGTGATCCAGTCGGTTTTGGCGGTTCTGCGGATGACTCGCGGTGCTGGCGCGGCATCGGGCAATGAGGCTTCGCTGAAATCCAGGGTGGCGCTCACCATCAGAGCGTCCGCCTGTTAGGGCCGACAGGACTTATTGGTATCGTAACATTGGTCAGGCTTCTGCAGCCATTAGCGAACGCGCCGCTTCCAATACTGGTGACACCATCCGGGATCACGTAACTTCCTCTCTTGCCAGGCGGATAGCAGACGATCTGAGTCTTTTCTTTGTTGAACACCACACCATCCGTATCGCCACTGAAGATGGGATTGGCCGCATCGACGCTGATTTTCGCAAGCGCACTGCAATTTCGGAACGCCACGGTCCCGATGAAGGTGACGCTGCACGGAATCGTTACGCTGGGCAAACCGGCGCAGCCATTGAACGCGTCGTCATGAATACGGGTAACACTGCCAGGGATCGTGATGTTGATTATGTTGATGCAACCCTCGAACGCGTGGGGTCCCGGCATCGACACCGGTAGGCTGAACCAACTTGTGGATGAACTGGACGCCGCCGCATTTCTCCAACAACACACCCGCCCATGATCGTCCCGGACATCAATCTGCTGACATAGCAACGATGCCGATTTCAGCCGTTTCGCCGGTCTCCGTTGGGTGAACCCGCTGCGGAAGATGAGTTGATCCCGAGATCCGAGGTTTAAAGAACGAACTGCGGATTTCAGTAGAGTACACAGATTATGAAAGAGTTATGCATTTCATGTTATTCATCATACGGGCGAGCCTGAGACTTGATAGATCAGGACAATCTTATCCGTGCAATCCTCTTCAATCCGTGAAATCCGTGGTAATAAATGCACCTGCAACCTTTTTTCATTTTCCTTTTAAGCTCACCGAAAAAAACTCTGCAGATTTACTCTGCTGGCTCCGCGCCTCCGCGTTTCGATCATCTTGTGAACATCTGTGCGTCAAAATGTGCCAATTCTTTTTCCACCGAGCTCAGGAACTGTGAACTTCCGTTTCCGGTTTGATCTGGGGGACGTGCGCTGCCGATGGCATGGCCTCACCCGGCCAGGATCGCTTTGAGGTCGCGGATTTCCTCCTCCACCTGTGACTCGTCGGCGACGGTGTCGCGCACGGTGTCGGCCAGAGCGCGGCGGAACATGCGCTTGGCGGTGATGAGGAGATTGGACGCCTGGGTGGGCTTTTGGAAGCCGAAGCGGCGCACAAGTTCCTCGTATGACGGGAGCGGGGCCTGCTCGAGTGCCGGCGCGAGGACGCGGCAAGAGAAGATATCCCACAAATCGGCGCGCGCTTTCCCGGCGCATTCTTGTTTCATGCGCTCAATGGCCAGGGCCATGATCTGGCGCGCCCACTCCAGATCCAACGACTGATGCAACGGGGCGTCAGTCACCGCGAGGTCCGGGGCATCATCAAGGCTGAGCGCTTGCTCGTTGTGCGGGGAGCGTTTGCGGGCACGACCCTTGCGGATTTCGCTCACGACAAAATTGTTGAAGGTCTTAAGCAGGAACACCCTGAAGCGCCCCTTGTCGACATCGGCGCTGGCCAAGGCGTTTTTCTCCAGAATCTTATGGGCGACAAAATCCTGAACGATATCGTCCGCGCTGTGCGGCGAGAAATTCATGTCACGCACGAGGTGTTTTTTCAGCACCGGGCAATACATCCGCAACAACTCATTGAGCGCATGGGATGCGGCCTGATCCGGCACGGCACAGGCCCGCGCCACCAACGACCACTGGGTGTTAGGAAAAACGCCGCGCGTCATGGGGCCACCCTCCTTCACCGGGTTGGTGCCTTGGGGGCCTGCACAATGGTTTGATAGGCGACCTTGGATGACATGTCGATCACCAGGGATGGCACCCATTCGTCATCGGTGGTGGATTCAAAGACCAGTTCAAAAGGACCGATGTGGATGCGGTCGCCATTGTTCAATTCGGCGCGTTTGACGCTTTCGCCGTTGACCGTGATGCCGTTAGTGCTGTTGAGGTCTTCGATCATCCACACCTCGCCTTTGGTGCGGATGACCGCTTGGCGTTTGGAAACTTGCGGGTCGGGCAGTTGCAGCGAATTGCCGTCGTCCCTGCCAATGGTGGTGGCTGCCGTGGTGACTGGATAGGCCAGATCCAGTTTTTTGTCCTATTAAACCGCAAGCCGGGTCTTCGATTTCATGTGCTTGTTTTGTTAGAAACGGCCTCGGAGTGCCGCTCGGGTTTAGGAGGCGGTGCTGGTGAAGTCGGCATCGATTTCGCCTGCGGCATTGCCGGTTTCATCGAAGTCCATTTCGCGGACGCGCTTGGAGTCGCGTTGGGTCTCGACTTGTTTGCGGAGTTGTTCGCGGAGTTCCACGCCGTTGCGCATGGCGGGAATGAGCAGGTGGGGGATAGTGCGGTCCGAAGTTTGCAGGGAAATGCTGGCGAGCCCGGTGAGACGCATCCACCATGAACGAATCGTCAGGGTGTCCTTGACGCGGTAGAGTTCGATTTCATCGATCTGTTGGTTGATGACGCCGGTGGTGATCCGCAAGCGTTGGGTGGTCAGTTCGAAGTGCTGGCAGCGCACGATCAGATAGTTCCAAGTCACGTATAGCAGTACCGCCACCAGCACGACAGGCACGGCCGTCGTGGCAAAGGCGGAATAATAAGCGCCGAGGGCGATGACGCAGATGGACACGGCGCTGGCGGCAGCGAAGGGTCCGAGATTGAGCCATTGCGATGGGCTGCCCTTCCAGAGGATGGTTTCGTCAGTCATAGTGGGAGGATGGATGGCACGCCGGTCTCTGGCAAGCGAAGAATGGGCCGGAATTCAGGCATGGCCTGAAGGGATTATTTGGCGCTTGGCACGCGGATTTTGAGATTGCGGAATGAGACTTGATTGCCGTGATCCTGGAGCAGGATGTGACCTGCCGCCAGTTCGCCGAAGGCGGGCCAGACCTTGTATTTGCTGATGGCCACGGTGTCACGCCAGGCTTGCGAGCCACGCTCGAACTCGACGGTTTTGTGCCCATTGAGCCAGAACTCGACATGCTTGCCTTGGGAGAGGATGCGGGCTTGGTTCCATTCACCGATGGGCATGACCTTTTTGTCTGCGGGTGCGGGGATCATGTCGTAGAGCGAGCCGATGGTGCGGTTGCCATTGCGGCCGAACTTGGCGTCGGGATGTTTGGCATCGTCGAGGATCTGGAATTCGGGCCCGATGGCGGAGCCTTCTCCCTTGTTAAGTCCGGCGTCCACGAAAATCTTGATTCCGCTGTTGGCGCCGGGAGTGATCTTGAATTCCGCCGTCAACTCGAAGTCCGAAAACTTGTCCCGGGTGATGATGTCGCCGCCAGCGGCGGATTCCCCGCCACTGGTTTGCGCCACGGTCAACTCGCCGTCCTTGATGGTCCACCCGGACTGAGGGAAATTATCGGCGCGCGCGCTGCGCCAGCCGGTGTTGGTTTTGCCATCCCACAACAGGCACCAGCCGGCGGCTTGTTCTTGCGGACTCAGGGTGTTGGGGGCGACCACATCAGCAGCGGAGGTGCTGGCGCATGCGCTGATGCCGAACAGGGCGGTGATGAGACAGGTCAGGCGTTTCATTTATGGCTTAGTGTTAGGATGGATACCCGCTGATTCAAGCCAATTTTTCATCAATACCACACGCTTTTTCCGCATCCTTCCTTACCGATGCATTCTTTCCGAGTGACAGAATGCCAACACCGCGCTATGTTTGCGTGCGCCCGACCATGTGGAAAATCCTTTTAGAGAGCTGGAGAAATGCGATCGAGATCATGATTGTCG
>JBILFE010000685.1:0-2628 GCA_044351705.1 Luteolibacter sp.
GCTTCGTCAAGCAGGCCGGTGGGCTCGTCGGCCAGCAGCACGCTGGGGCGGTTGAGCAGGGCCCTGGCCACCCCGGCGCGGAGTTTTTCCCCACCTGACAACTGCCATGGCAAATGTTGGAGCCGGTGGGCCAAGCCGACTTTGCCCAGCAACTCGCGCGCGCGGTCCTCGGTCGCCGCCGCCGCCTCGTCCCAACCACCGCCCAGACGCGGCACCAGCACATTTTCCAACACGGACAACTGCGGCAGCAGGTGATGTTGTTGGAAAACAAACCCGAGCGAGCGGTTGCGGAAACGCGCCGCGTCCTCCGCCGCCAGCCCGCCGACGTCCCGGCCCGCGATCCGGATGGTGCCGCCGCTGGGACGATCCAAGGCACCTAACAAATTGAGCAAAGTCGTCTTGCCGCAGCCCGAGGGGCCGACCACCGCCACCGCCTCGCCGGCGGCGACCTTGAGTTCCAGTTCATCAAGCACCCGCACCGCTTCTCCCGGGGTCGCGTAAATTTTGGATAGGTTTTGCGCTTCGATCATCGGCATAGGCGAGTTCCTATGCGCGGAATCGGGCTTGTCAACCCGATAAGCGGCGTAAATAAATATCCGGCTGCGGCAGCCGGCACTCCGGGGTTTACATGTTCCGTGGCGTGGCTAGCATCGGTGGCGATGAACACACTCTGGTGCAACGGCCGATGGCTGGAGGCAGGCGCCTTGCCGGCGTCGGCGCTGGATCGTGGCGCACTGCTCGGCTTGGGGCTGTTCGAGACCTTGTTAGGTTTGGATGGCAGGGTGGTGTTCTGCCAACGCCACCTCGCGCGCATGGCGGCGGGCTGCGCGAGGTTGGGTTGGATCGCTCCGCATGTGGAGTTCGCGGATTTGCCCGAGGTGATGGAGCGCTTGTTGCAGACCAGCGGCCACGCCGGCGGACGGGCGCGCATTCGTCTAACGGTCACCGCGGGAACCGGCCCGCTCGCGGAAGTGGCTGCCGGCAAAGACCGTTTGGTGTGGCTGGCGGCATCCCCGCTGGCGGAAACACCGCCAAGCCTGGCGGTGGACGTCGCCCCGTGGCCGCGCAATGAACGCTCGGCGCTGGCGGGCTTGAAATGCGCCTCGTATGCGGAAAACCTGGTGGCTCTTGACCAAGCCCGGCGCGGCGGATTTGACGAAACCTTGTTTTTCAACACCGCCGGGGAACTGTGCGAGGCCGCCACGGCCAATGTTTTCATTGTTAGGAACGGCGTGGTGCGCACACCATCGTTAGATTGCGGGTGCCTGGCCGGTGTCACGCGCGGGGTGGTGCTTGAACTAGCCGCCAGACATGGGCTGGCTTGCGAGGAGGCCGTGCTGCGACAGGCGGATCTGGCTGCCGCGGATGAGGTGATCCTCACCTCGGCGACGCGGGGGCCGGTGGCCGTGAGCCGCGTTAGAGAGAGATCCCTGCCGCCACCGCAGCTCGGGCCCTGCCTGCGCCAGTGGTGGGAAGCGGAGGTTAGATGCGGGAATTGACAGAAGATTCTTGTCCGCGCCGGAGTTTTTTGCTTTCGTTGGTCATGCGGATTTGTTATCTCTCCGCCCACCTCAACCCCAACCCCAATCAGTTATGCCACGTCCAGTCACACTCTTCACCGGCCAATGGGCCGATCTGCCGCTTGAACAACTCGCCCCGCTCGCCTGCGAGATGGGTTACGATGGTCTCGAACTTGCCTGCTGGGGCGACCACTTCGATGTGGATGCCGCACTTGCCAAAAAATCCTACGTCAAGGAGAAGTGGGAGTTGTTGTCCGATCACGGACTGACCTGCTTCGCCATTTCCAATCACCTCGTGGGCCAGGCGGTTTGCGATTTGATCGACGAACGCCACAAGTCAATCCTGTCGCCGGCCATCTGGGGCGATGGCAGCCCTGAGGGCGTTAGAAAGCGTGCGGCCAAGCAAATGATCGCCACGGGCAAGGCGGCGCGGGCGTTTTTCGATGCCAAGCCCGGGCGCAAGGGCAAGGATGATTTCCCGGCAGTGGTCAATGGCTTCACCGGCTCGTCCATCTGGCATTCGATCTACGCGTTTCCGCCAACCAGCCAGGAATACTATGACAAGGGCTTTGCGGACTTTGCCAAGCGCTGGCTGCCGATCCTCGACGCGTACGACAAGGCCAACGTCAACTTCGCCCTCGAAGTGCATCCGACGGAAATCGCCTTCGACATCGCCTCCGCCAAGCGCGCGCTCGCCGCGGTGGGCAACCACAAGCGGTTTGGCTTCAACTATGATCCATCGCATCTGGGCTATCAGGGAGTGGACTATGTGAAGTTCATCCGTGAGTTCGCCACGCGCATTTTCCATGTGCACATGAAGGACGTGTGGTGGAGCCATGGTGACGGCTCGGTTGGCGTGTTCGGCGGCCACACCAATTTCGGCGATGCGCGGCGGTTCTGGGATTTCCGTTCCCTCGGCCATGGCGATATCGAGTTCGAAGACATCATCGTCGCGCTCAACGACACCGGCTATTGCGGCCCGCTTTCCGTCGAATGGGAAGATATCCGCATGGACCGCGTGCATGGCGCGGCGGAAGCGTCGTCGTTTGTCCGCAGTGTGGACTTCCCGTCGAGCAATATCGCCTTTGACGCGGCCTTCGACAAGGCC
>JBILFE010000063.1:0-9906 GCA_044351705.1 Luteolibacter sp.
CCGATCACGAGTGGCGTCGGCACGTAGGGCAGCTTGGCTTCCGGCCGATACAGCAGGCGGGCCGAATCGCCCTCGATCGCCACCACAGCGCCTTCGCGCGCGCCGCCCCGTCCGGCGGTCACCCAAGCCAACCCGTCGCCCACCACCGGCGAGGCGCAAATGTTCAGCGTGAACAAGCCCTCCACCGTCCAATGCTGCTTGCCGGTGCGCGGGGCAATGCCTGTTAGATCGTGGGCCGGGCTGGAGATCACCAGTTCCTTGCTGCCATCCTTGCCTTGCCGCAGCGCCGGAGTGGCGTATGACAATTGGCCGCTTGGGCGCGCGATGCGCCAGCGGGTTTCGCCGGTCTTGCGGTCGAGGCCGTGGAGGGCGGCATCGGGTGAGTCCTGGTCGTTAGAGACGACGACCACATCATCGACGACGATCACCGATGCGCCCGGTCCATGCAGCGCCTTGAAGGCCCCGAGGTCACGGCGCCAGAGTTGCTTGCCGGCGTGATCGAGGGCGAGAACTTCGACGCGATTGCCGCTGACCCAGCCGATATAGACCGCGTCGGCATCGACCGCGGGTGTGGCCGCAGCCAGGCTGTTATCGGCGTGCTTGCGTTGTTCTGCGCAGGGCAGCCAGGTGGTCCACAGGATCTTGCCAGAATCCGCGTCGAGGCAGGTGAGGCAACGGCGATTGCCCGCCGCATCCTCGCAGGCGGTGAACACGCGCGACCCCCACAGCACCGGTGAGGCATGACCGCGGCCTGGCAAGACCGTGTCCCAGCGGACGTTCTTGTCCGTTAGGGTTGACGGCAACCCTGGCACCGCACCCATCCCACTGCCATCCGGCCCGCGAAAGCGCGCCCAGTCCGCTGCCGCGACACCCGCCAGCACCGTGGCTAACAAAAATCCGAAAATCCGCGCGGCGCCAGATAGGTTCATGCCGCTGACACTGTCCCTGCGGCTGCCGCCTGTCAATGCGGATTGCTACGGGAGTACGAAGGAGCACCAGTTATCAGTTATCAGTTATCAGGGACCTTGCCGTTGAACGTCGTCCAATCCGCCGCGCTACGAAGGAGCACCAGTTATCAGTTATCAGTTATCAGGGGCGTTCTCACCAACGCGCCTGTGAAGAAAATCCTAAATTGCCCGCTTCGCCGTGCCATGCCAGTTAGGGCTGCGCCGTTTTTTCCATGCTCGCTAGCGCTCGCTCCGCGTTCTAAGCACTAAATTTTAAACCAATCAGTGTCATCAGTGCAATCAGTTCTTTTCAGTGGTTTCTTGGTCCGCTTCACCTCTGACCCCGCGTTCTAACCAGGCCATCCCCTAGCCATCACTGGCCGAAGGCCGCGGCGAGCGCCGCGAGGTCAGCCGGGGCCGCGCGGTCGGCGGCGAGGATGGCTTGTTTTTGCAGGGTGATGAGTTCGGCGATGCCGGAACGGGACAAGTCTAACATGCTTGTCATTTCCGCGGCGGAAAACACGGCTTCCTCGCCACTGCCCTGGATTTCCACAAACTCGGCGGCTTCCGTCATCACCACGTTGAAATCCACGGCGGCGGCCTTGTCTTCGAGATAGTTCAAGTCCAACACCGGCACGCCCTCATAGACCCCGGCGGATACCGCTGCCACCAACTTTTTGAGGGGGAAATCGCGGATTTTGCCTTGGGCAAAGAGGCGGTTGAAGGCGATGGCCATGGCCACACAGCCGCCGGTGATGGAGGCGGTGCGCGTCCCGCCATCGGCTTGCAACACATCGCAATCGATCCAGATCGTGCGTTGGCCGACTTTTTTCAGATCGACCACGGCGCGCAACGCCCGGCCGATGAGGCGCTGGATCTCCGACGAGCGGCCATCGAGCTTGCCACGTGAAATATCCCGCGCCTTGCGGTCCAGAGTGGAATACGGCAGCATCGAGTACTCCGCAGTGAGCCAACCGCCATCCACGCGCTGGGCCCGCATCCAGCGCGGCACATCCTCCTCCACGGTGGCCGCGCAAATCACCCGCGTATCGCCGAACGATACCAACACCGAACCGGTGGCGTGGGACGCCACATTGGGAATGAAGGAAATGGGGCGAATTTGGTCCGGTTGGCGTCCGTCGGGGCGTGTCATGCCGGAGTCAATTCCACCGCTGCGAGCAGTGCAAGCGCAGAAAAATCCCGCACCGCAGCGAAAATCGGAAAAGAAACTGGAATATCCCGTGATCAGCCGTAGAAATACCGCCGACGCCGGTTCATTGGCGGCTTGTTGGATAGTCATGACACAACCCATTTTCATTCCTGGGTCCCTCCGCCGCAGTGGCTTGGCCGTGTTGGCTTTGATTTTCAGCGGCTATGGCAGTCAACACGCGCATGCCGACACGTGGAGTAATGCCGCGCCACTGGCCACGGCCCGCGATTCCCACACCCTGAGCCTGCTGCCCAACGGCAAGGTGTTGGTCGCTGGGGGGATGAACACCGCCGGCGTCGCTCTTGCCAGCACGGAACTTTATGACCCTGCTTCTAACACTTGGACGGCTGCTGTAACCCTCCCCGCAGCCCGCTTCGCTCACACCGCCACCCAACTGCCCAATGGCAAGATCCTTATCGCCGGGGGATCTATCAGCGGGTACGTTTGTCTCGCCACCGCGGTCCTCTATGACCCGACACTCGGCACTTGGACCAGCACCGGATCGATGACATCCGCCCGCCGTGCATTCACCTCCACCCTGCTTGCCAACGGCAAGGTGCTCGCCGTGGGGGGCTACAGCGGCAGCACCCGCCTCGCCAGTGCCGACCTTTATGACCCCGCCACTGGCATCTGGACGGCCACCGGCTCGATGGCCACGGCCACCAGCAATCACACCGCCACCCAGCTCGGCAATGGCAAGGTGCTCGTCGTGGGCGGCGAAACGCGCGACTTTGTGGGCACGACCCGGGCCGAGTTATATGATCCGGCCACCGGCCAGTGGACGCCAGCGGGTGCCTTGGGCGGGCCCACTTTCTATCACACCGCCACGCTGCTGCCCAATGGCAAGGCCCTCGTCGTTGCCGGCCTTACCAACAGCACCACAGCCCTGGCCACCTCATACTTGTATGATCCGGCCACCAATACCTGGGCGGCGACCGCCACCGGCCTTGCCACTGCCCGCTTCGATCACACCGCAAATTTGTTAGCCAATGGCCAGCTCGTCGTGCTCGGAGGATACAACCGCACGAGCGGGGCGCTGACCAGTGCCGAGCAATACGATTACCTCACTAACACCTGGAGCGTGCTCGATTCCCTTGCGGTGGCCCGCTACAACCACGCCGCCACCATTCTGGCCAACGCCAAACTTTTGGTCGTTGGAGGCTATAACCATACTGACAGTTTGACCGCCGTGGAGGTGATGGATCCGGTCACCGCGTCACGGGTGCCGACTGGAAACTTGTCCGCGAGCCGTGAGCAGCATGCCGCCACGTTATTGCCCAACGGCAAAGTCATGCTCGCCGGTGGCTTTGCCGATGCGACCCATGCAAGTGTCGATATGGTAGATCCGGCCGGCGGCACCTGCGTCGCTGGCAACCCGATGATCAACGCCCGCAAGAGGCACACCTTGACCCAGATCCAAGGTGGCAAAGTGCTCGCGGCGGGCGGCAACGATGGGTCCGCCACCCTGGCCAGCACGGAAATATATGATGTGGCAACGGGCACCTGGACCAACACCATCGCCACCATGGTCGGTAGCCGCGAACTCCACACCGCCACGCTCCTGCGCGATGGCAAAGTCCTCGTCGTCGGTGGTCAGCGGGCCGCCGCCGCCCTTAACACCGCAGAACTCTACAACCCAGCCAGCGGCATCTGGACGGGCACCACCAGCGGGGTCTTCGATCCAATCACTGGCATCTGGACGAGCAGCCCGTCTATGTTAGCCACCGCGCGCCATTCCCACAGCGCCACCCTCCTGCCCAATGGCAAGGTGCTCATCGTGGGAGGAATCAATGGCGCGAGCCCCCTTGCCAGCGCGGAGTTGTATGATCCGGATACCGGCATCTGGTCTGCCACCGCCAACGCCCTTGCCACCGCCCGTGGCGCGCACACTGCCACCCTTCTGCCCAATGGCAAGGTGCTGGTCGTTGGGGGGATCAATCCTGAGGGCAGCGCACTTGCCAGCGCGGAACTGTATGATCCTGCCACCAACACATGGACTGTCACGGGTGAGCTTGCCGGTGCCCGCAGCAGGCACAGCGCCACCCTGTTGCCCGGAGGCAAGGTGTTGATCGCCGGAGGCGACAATGGCAGCACCTCGCTCGATAGCACCGAGTTGTACGATCCCGCAACCGCCACTTGGATTCCTGGCGTCAGCCTTGGCAGTACCAGGAAAAACCACACGGCCACCCGCCTGGTGGATGGTCGGGTTTTAATCACCGGAGGTTCGGGCGATGGCGTTTATCATGCCACAGCAGAGTTGTATGACAGCAGTTCCGGTTATCAGCCAGCATGGCAACCGCAGATCAATCCCCCGGCCTCCGCGCTCATGTTGGGTGCCAGCGTGTCCCTCACCGGCAGCCAATTCCGCGGCCTCTCCGGCGCGGCCAACGGGACCACCCAGGATTCGCCGACGAACTTCCCCGTCGCGCAATTATACGGCGTGGAATCCGGATGCACGGTGGCTCTCACCACCACCGCCTGGACCGATACCAGCTATGGTTCCGCAGCGTTTTTGGGGGTGCCTGCAGGCACTGCGATTCTAACCATGAGCGTCAATGGCATCCCCGCTGCCGTGCTGACCCAAGTTTCCAAGTCGCCGGCCGCCATTTCCTTCAGTGGTCTGTCGCAAGCCTGGGACGGCACCGCCAAGAGCGTGACGGCAACCACCACCCCCCTCGGACTCACCTTGACGATGACTTATACCGGTACGGCGGGAACGAACTACCCCACCAAGACCGCGCCACCGACCGAGGTGGGCTCCTACACCGTGGCGGCCTCCATCAATGATCCCAATTTCTATGGCTCGGCCACGGCCACCCTGGTCATCAGCAATATCGCCGGCTTTACGACCGGTTCTGTGATGAGTGGAGCCCGCACAAACCACACCGCCACCTTGTTGAACAATGGAAAAATCCTGCTGGCCGGCGGACAAACCAGTGGTATTCTAGCATCCTCGGAGATATATGATCCGGCCACCGGAACCTCAACTCCCACCGGGACGATGAAAGCCGCCCGCTGCAGTCATACCGCCACGCTGTTGCCCAATGGCAAAGTCCTCGTCGCCGGCGGGACTGGTGCCGGCAGCACGCCAAGTACTGCCGAGTTGTATGATCCGGCCACTGGGCTTTGGAGCTGGACCGGCAGCATGTCCTTTCCCAGAACCAATCACACCGCCACGCTCCTGGCCAGCGGCAGGGTGCTGGTGGCAGGCGGTAGCAGCTACAACGTTTACGCGGAAGTGTACAATCCAGCAGGTGGCACTTGGACTGAAACCGGATATATGACAGCCAGCCGCATGGGAGCTTCCGCCACATTGTTGGCCGATGGCAGAGTCCTCGTCGTCGGCAGCCTAGTCGCGGCTTACGCCCAGACTGCCGAACTCTATGACCCAAGTGACGGCACCAACGGCACCTGGGCGCGAACCACCACCAACCCGCTCAGCACGCGTTATGGGCACACGGCCACCCTGTTGCCCAATGGCAAAGTCCTCGTCGCGGGTGGTAATTACATCATTTACCCGGCCACGACCTCGGTGGCGGAGTTGTATGATCCGGTTAGCGGGACTTGGGCGGCGGCCGTAGGCATGCCCAGTGAGCGGTATTTTCACACTGCCACCCTTCTGCCTAACGGTCGCGTCCTGATCACAGGCGGGCGAAACTATTATAACATCATCCAAAACAACGCGGATGTTTACAATCCGGAGACTGGGACCTGGATATTCATTAAACCCGTGCTCAACATCAAACGATATGACCATACCGCCACCCTGCTGGCCAATGGCAAGGTGGTGATTGCGGGTGGCTTCGGCGGATCAACCACCAGTTTGTCTTTCCTCGGCTCCGTCGAGTTATATGATTACGCACTGGGCTCATGGTCGGCCGCCGCCGCCGCGGGCACCGCGCGCAGCGGTCACTCCGCCACCTTGTTGCCCAATGGCAGTGTGCTCGCCGCGGGCGGTTGGGATGGCACCGTCACACACTCCAGCGCCGAGCTTTTCGATCCCATCAACAACGCGTGGACAGCCGGCGGCGCGATGCTCACCGCCCGGCGTGACCACACCGCCACGCTTTTACCCAATGGCAAAATTCTGGTCTGCGGCGGACACGACGGCAGCACGCTTGCCAGCGCGGAATTTTTTGATCCAATCACGAGGCTGTGGTCTGCGGCCGGGACTCTCGCCGTCTCGCGCCATCTGCACACAGCCACCTTGCTAGCCGATGGCAAGGTGCTCGTCACCGGGGGCAAGAACGCCGCAGGAACTCCCGTGGCCGACTCGGAAATTTATGATTATCTGACAAACCAATGGTCTCTCACCGGCGCTTTGGCCACCGCACGTTATGGCCACACGGCCACCGTGCTTGCCAATGGCAAGGTGCTGGTCACTGCGGGTGTCAATGGAGGCGCGCTGGCCAGCGCGGAGTTATATGATCCCGCCGCAGGCACATGGACCCCCGCCGGCAGCCTCGCCATTGCCTGCACAGGCCATACCACCACCCTGCTGCCCAATGGCAAAGTCCTGGCGGCGGGCGGCATCAATGGCAGCACCTACCTCAACAACAGCCAACTCTACAATCCGGTCACCAACTCGTGGACAAACACCACCACTGCGCTTGTCACCGCCCGCGCCGGCCATGCCGCCACCCTGCTGCTCAATGGCAAAGTTCTGATCAGCGGTGGCTCTGACGGCAGCGGCGCGCTCGATCCTGCAGAGTGGTTTGATCCCGCCACCGGTAGTTGGTCAGCCACCGGGTACTCCAGCACCAAGCGCGCATTCCACAGTGCCACCGTGCTGCTGGATGGCAGGATTTGCGTCATTGGCGGCAGCAACAGCTCCGGCGTGTTGAACCATGCCGATATCTATCATGTGGATTTGAATTTCAAAACCACCTCCCAGCCCCTCGTCACCGAGATGCCTAATTTGTGCCTGCCCGGCGCCAGCGTCGCTCTGAAAGGAACCCGCTTCAGCGGCATTTCCGAGGGCTCCGGCGGCAATGGCTCACAGAACTCGGCCAGCAATCTGCCAGTGGTCAAATTGCGGACACTGGATGGCGGCCTCACTGCCGTGCTGCAACCTGTGAGTTGGTCGGAAGGCACCTTCACATCAACGGCGATAGATAATTTTCCCAAGGGTTATGCCATGCTGACGCTATACGCCAACGGCATTCCCAGTCAATCGAGAATCATTGACTTTGTCCCGCCGCCAGTAGTTCTGACCTCTCTGGCAACCAGCGCTGGCACTCTCACTCCGGCGTTTTCATCGGCGGTTCTGAGCTATGAGGTGGTGCTGCCCGATGAGACCAGCACCATCTCGATAACCGCATCCTCCTCCGACGCCAGCCAGGTGTCCATTGACGGGATGATGGTTGCCTCCGGCCAGGCCAGCCCCCCTATCAATCTTGCGGTCGGCCTTAATGAGATCAGCGTCTTGTTATTCGATGGTTGCTATGGCACAACCCCATATAACATCTCCGTCACTGCCAACTATGTGCCGCCGCGTCCCGCTAACGATGACTTTGCCAATGCCATCACCCTGCCGGCCGCGGGGGGCACCGTCAGCGGCAGCAATGATAACGCAACCCGGGAAACGGATGAACCTTTCCATGCCAACATTCCCGGTGGCAAGTCCGTGTGGTGGCGCTGGACGGCCCCGGCAGGCGGTCGCATCGCCGTTGACACAGCGGGCAGCAGTTTCGACACGCTGCTGGCCGCCTACACCGGCACCGCCGTGGACAACTTGACTCTCATCGCTTCCAATAACAATTCCGGTGGCTCCCAAAGCCGGATCGAGTTCAACGTGACTGCGGGCACGACCTATCAATTCGCAGTGGATGGATTCCTCGGCGACTCGGGCACGATCACGCTCAACATGACGGTAAGCGATTTTGACATGCTTTATGCCGACTGGGCGGCAGCGGAGAATCTAACTGGCGACAACGCCCTGCCGGAAGCCATTCCGCACGGCGATGGCATCAAGAATCTCATCAAGTATGCCTTCAACATGGACGGCAGCGGCCCGGACGTGAGGGTGCTGGTGCCCGGCAGCGGCACCACTCCCGGCACCGGCACGGCCGGCCTGCCATCCCTGACGCTGGACCGCAGCGCTGCCCAGGCGACCCTGCGTTTCGAATTCCTGCGCCGCAAAAACAGCGGGCTGACCTACACCCCGCTCAAATCGGTCGACCTAACAAACTGGTTGCCCCTGGGCGCGGTGCCCGCCATCAGCGATGTCGATACCGAATGGGAACGGGTGCTCGTGGCGGAACCCTGTGACCCCGCCGTGACCCCGCTCGGCTTCGGCCGCGTCTTGGTGGAACTGCCGTAAATAGGCAGCGGGTTCGTCCTTCATCCTATGCAATTTAATGTTCTAACAATCATCACGCTCATGGCCGGCATCCGCTGCCTGGGAGCGGCTGCCGCGGAGTTTCCTGCGGTTGATCTAACACCCCTGCCGCTGGCGGCGGCGGCCGGCCCCCAATGGAGCGTCTCACTTGACGGCACATGGAAGTTCCAGCCGCAGGCCCCGGCGGGCATCACCTCGCTAAGCGCCGCCGGCATCGCCGCCTGGCAAGCCATTGCGGTGCCCGGCCAGTGGCGCAATCAAGGTCATGACCTGCCGGCCAGCCAGACCGTCGCCTATGCCACCACTTTTGACCGCCCGGCCGGCTGGCAAGACATGGTGGTGAGAATCCGCTTCGATGCGGTGTTCTCCGAGTGCAAGGTCTATCTCAACGGCTCTGAAGTTGGCAGCCATCTTGGCGGCTTCACGCCGTTTGAATGCGATCTTACCACAACCATCAAGGACCAGGGCAACCTGCTGGTGCTCAGCATCACCAGCGATTCATTGGCGGACCGCATGGCCAGCGCCAGCAAATACGCCTGCCATCCGCTCGGCGGCATCAGCCGCAGCGTCACCTTGTTCGCCGTGCCCAAGGCCTATATCTCCGATCTGATCATCCGCACCGACTTCGACAGTGCATACAAGGATGCCACTTTGGAGGTGACCATGGAGATCGACTCCACCCGAACCGGTGGCGCCGGTGCTTCGGATGTTAGGTTTGAACTCCGCGATTCTGAAGCTGCGGTGCTTGTCTTGCCGAATCCGCAATCCCAAGTCGCATGGCCCAAACCCGGCCGCCACCGCAAGACCTTCACCTTTCCGGTCTCCGCACCGCGCTGGTGGACTCCGGAGACACCGCAGACCTATCAACTCGATGTCGTCTGCGGCGGCCACAGCGTGCGCCAGAAAATCGGCTTCCGCGAAATCGAGGTCAAAGGCACCCGCGTTTTAGTCAACGGCCGCCCGGTGAAATTGCGCGGCGTCAACCGCCATGAGAGCGATCCGTTGCGCGGGCGCAGCCTCGCCGCCGGCCAATGGCGCAAGGACGCGCAATGGTTCCGCGATGCCAACGTCAATCTGATCCGCACCTGCCACTACCCGCCGGACCACCAACTCATCGAGGCTGCCGACGAGCTCGGCATCTGGGTGGAGGTCGAGTCCCCATTCTGTTGGGAAAACGGCTCAAACGATCCATCCCACCGCGACGCCACCTTGCGCCAGGTTGCCGAGATGATCAAACGCGACCGCAACAATCCGAGTGTCCTGTATTGGTCGCTCGGCAATGAATCGACCTGGGGAATAAACTTCGAGGATTCCTCCAGGATGGTTAGAGAGCTGGATCCCACCCGCCCGCAAACCTTCGAGTGGACGCACAACACGATCACGGAAACGGATGCCGCGTCTTGCGAAAT
>JBILFE010000686.1:0-2622 GCA_044351705.1 Luteolibacter sp.
GCCCCGCTGTTGCTGCTGGCTGCCTGCGCCGGCTATCATCTTGGCTGTGCCAAACCCGCCGCCCTCACCCACGTCAAAACCATCGCCGTGCCGATGTTTGCCAACGACACCCTGCACCCCAAAGCCGAAACCCTCGCCACCTCCGCCGTTGCCAACGCCTTCACCAACGACGGCACCTACCGCATCGCCGACTCGTCGCAGGCCGATGCCATCCTCGAAGGCTCGATCAAAACCATCAGCTACGACCCCCTGCGCGGCAGCCGCCTCAATACCCTCCACCCCGAGGAGCTCCTCACCACCATCACCTTGGAATGGACCCTCAAGGATGCCAAAAACCCCATCAAAATCCTCGCCAAAGGCAGCTCCAGCGGCTCCAGCCAGCTCTTCGTCGATTCCAACCTCCAAACCGCTCGCAACAACGCCTTGCCCAACGCCTTCGAACGCGCCGGCGAAGCCCTCGTCTCTCGCCTCACCACCGGCTTTTAAAGTGCCGGAGGTTCCGTCTTGCCATCATACCTTCCGGTTGGCACTCTCTTCTCATGCAGCAGCGTAAAAAACAACCGCACGCCACCCGCCAGGCCCTGCTCGACGCCGCGGGGGAGGAGTTTTCGCGGGTGGGATATGCGGCGAGCGGGCTGAGCGGGATAGTGGCGCGTGCGGGGCTAACCAAAGGTGCGTTGTTTCATCATTTTCCCGACAAGCGGGGTTTGGCGCGGGGTTGGATTGAAGAGCGCTTGGCCAGGGCGATGGCTGAGCTCTGGAGCCAGCCGCTGGAAAGTGCCGCCACCCTGGACGCGCTGCGCAACCTATGCCGCCTGAGAATCAATGAACTGGAAGCCGGCGACGCCACCTGCGCGCTGAGCGCGCTGGCCGCCGAGATCACGGCGCAGGATGATTTGTTAGGCACGAGTTTGGATCAAATTTTCGACGCGTGGCGGAGTGCCATCGCCAGTTTTTTGGAGCGGGGCAAGGCGGCGGGCCGGATTCATCACTCGATCAAGCCAGCGGCGGAAGCCGCATTTTTGGTCAGCGTCATTGCGGGGGTGAGCGTGACGGCAAAATCTTCCCGCAGTGGGGACAGCCGCCGCGCGTGCCTGCATGCCGTGGAAGATTACCTTGAGACGCTCCGCAGCCAGCAGTCCTGAGCGGGCACCCGAGTGCGGGGGAGCCATGGCCGCGCTCATTTCTGAAAAAATATGTGGGGTGGTGAAGTAATATCGTAGCCAAAGCGCGTCCTGCCTGACATAAGCAGTGCGCACGACCGCATCATTGTCCCCGTTCACCGCCATGACTCCCAAACGCTCTGGCTTCTATCACACGATCGAATACATCGGTCCGCGACCGCAGAAACCGAAACGCCAGAATTTTTTCGGTGGCTGGGTGATCCTTGTGATTGCGGCAGCCATCGCGTTTTGGTTTGGGCGGCCCTTGGTGCCGTTCCTGCGCGCGGCCGGGCCCTCCCCGGAACAAGCCAGTCTCCTGATTACCAACCTCGAACGCACCGGCTCATTTGGCGAGCGTCTTGCCGCCGCCGCCCTGGCCCACTCCGGCAAATCCATCAGTTACGAGGCGGCCTACTACACCATTCCCTATCCGAATGGGGATGTGCCCTCGGGCAAAGGCAAGGCCGAGGATGTCATCATCCGCTGTTATCGCCAACTCGGCATTGATCTGCAGGCGGAAGTCCACGAGGACATGGCGCAAAACTTCACCCTCTATCCGCAGATATATCCCGGAGTAAGCGCCCCGGACACCAACATGGATCATCGCCGCACCCTGAATCTGCAGCGGTTTTTCAGTCGCAAGGGCAAGGAACTCAGCGCCAGTCGCAACCCCGCCGATTATCGCCCCGGTGACATTGTGGTGTGGGCACTGGTGGGGAAAGACTCGGCGGAGGCCCACATCGGCATCATCGTCCCCAGCCCGGATGACAACCCCGCTCAGCCGTGGGTGGTGCATCACCTCGACTCCAACGTGAAGTGGGAGGATGCGCTGTCGAGCTATCAAATCCTCGGTCACTATCGCTACCCCGACAAGGGCTGAGAGCGGTACTCACGTCACGGCATGAATGCCGATCTTGTGGAGTTGGCAGAGTCCGAGGATGGCATCTTTTTCCAGCATCAGGGTTTTACCCGCCTCGATGGCAATGCCGGAAACACCGGCGGCGGCACAGGCCTCGATGGTTTGCCGGCCGATGACTGGAACGTCAAAGCGAAAGTCCTGCTTGGGCTTGGAGACCTTGACTAACAGCACGTCCTTGCCGCGGCCGAGTTCACCGCCGCGCCGGATGCACGCGTTGGTGCCCTCAAAGGCCTCCACCGCCAGCACCGTGCCATGGCGGACCACCACCGTCTGACCGATGTCCAGGCCGCTGCATGCCTTGGCTATGCCAAATCCAAACGCGGCATCCGCCAATTGCCGCCGGGTCAATGGCGGGCCGCACACCGGACCCGGCCCGGGCAGGTGATCTTCGAGAAACGTGGTGGCCGGCAACAAGGTGATCGCGTCCTTGGCCAACTCCTCGCCAATGCCGCCAAAGAGGGTTTCGGCATTGCGCTCCTTGAGCCTCGCTAACAACATCAGCGTGCGCATGTCCGGCCGCAGATCAAACAGATTTTTCGG
>JBILFE010000687.1:0-2621 GCA_044351705.1 Luteolibacter sp.
CCACAAGGGAGACGAATGCACCGGGAAGGTGCCCGGGTAAAGCATAAATGCGAACATTGAACATCGAACATTGAACATCGAACATCGAACATTGAACATTGAGCGCCGGACATCGGCGGTAAGCTCGTTCGTCAGAACGCGGGGGTACCCACTGATTTGTTTTAGAATTTAGTGCTTAGAATTTAGGATTTTCTTCACAGGCTCGTTCGTCAGAACGCGGCCTCCTGGAGTGCGGTGACTCGTCACCGCTTTCTCCGCTGCGGAGGTGGACTTGTCCACCGCTGCGGAGACGCTATGCGCCAACATCCAACCCTGGCTGTCATAGACACGTACCTTCAAACCCACGTCAAACACGCTTGCCTGGCACGCATTAGCTATCAACACATGGATGATTGGCTTTCACAAGTGGCGTGGCGGTTGACGCGTCGCACGTCAAGCACCTTCAATCCAGCGGATAACCGCCTGCCTATCAAGCGGCAATGTCCCGGTAACATGAACCCTTCAGTTCACAGCTTGAGTTGATAGCTCGCACTTCGCCCGCCGCCGTGGGGCACCAGCGCGCCAATTCCAACCAGATCCTGCAAGTCCCTTGTTGCGGTGGCTTTGGAAACTCCGGTGAGCGCAATGTATTTCCGGGAGTTCATGCCACCGCGGAAACCCGCCGGGCCGGCTTCGAACATGCGGTGGATCACCTTGCCCTGCCGCTCGCTCAGCGCGGCCCGATGCTGGTTGAAAAACCGGGCCTTCTTGACGGAAAAGAGGATCTGCCGTTCCGAATCTAACAACGAATGCAGGACGGTTCCGAGGAAGTAGACCAGCCAGCCGGTTAGATCGTTGGACTTCTGGGCAGATTCGAGCGCGTCGTAGTAGGCACTTCGCTGCGCTTCGATGGAGCGCGACAAGCTGAGCAACACCGGCTGGCCCATGCCCTGCGAAAGGGCCTTTTCGGCGATGGCCCGACCGATGCGGCCGTTGCCGTCTTCAAACGGGTGAATGCTCTCGAAGTAGAGATGGGCGATGCCCGACCGGATGGCGGCGTGCTTGAGCGGCTGCGGACCATCCGGACCCGTCCGGTTGAACCAAGCGATGAAGCGTTCCATTTCGCGGGGCACGTTGGCTGCTGGCGGGGCTTCGAAGTGGAGGGTCGGGCGGTGCATGAGTCCGGAGACCACTTGCATGGGATCGCTGCCGGCGCGCCAGACGCCCACCTTGATACCAGATGCGCCTTGCATCAGAATGGAGTGCCACGAGAACAACTCGTCTGCACTGAGGGGTTCGGCGAATGTCCTGCGCACGGTGGTCATCAATTCTCCCGCTCCGTTCGCCATCCGGTTGCTCACGGACTCCGGCGGAGTGTTCAAACCGAGTTGGTTCCGGATCGATGACACCACATCATTGCGGGGCAGGATTTCACCTTCAATGGCAGATGACTTGATGGCTTCCTCGATCATCAGGTCAAGCACGGCTTCGGCTTCAAGGCCCGCTGGCAAACCGGCCAGCAGACCACTGACTTTTCCCGAATGCCCGGCGATGGCCACCAGAAGGTCCTCGACCCGGGCCGGCTCAAAGCGGAAGTTCGGCCAATCCGCCAGCTGCCAATTGTAGCTCATGAGCCGATTGTAGCCCCTATTCGGCTCAAAAAAAGCACATTTTTCGAGCCGAATAAGGCCTTAGATCGGCTCAATCGCCCTAGCGGTCGTGTGCTGGGGTCAGTCCTCGCATGGTAACATTTATGGGAATTTCAAGGGGCAGGACGGGGATGGTGCCGCCGCTACATTTGCTGGGTTGAGGTGGGATGCTGGCGGCTGCAAACGGCCGGGCCGCCGGGAGCCGCTCTTGGATGTTAGAGACGTAGACTTCGGGATTGTGGATCGGACATTCATCGCGTGTCAGCGCAAAGGCAAGCGGTGTCCCAAGCACCATCTGAAGATTCTGGAGTCACTCTATCATGGGCGTCGACGGGGCTTACAATCCGCCGAAACTCACGTGGTCATCGTAATCGAGCCACTCAAACCAAGTGGCCAGATCCTCGCGCTCCGCACCACCGGCCATTTCGATCGCGCCGCTGATGTAATTGCGGCTGCCGTTATCGCCCGGCGCGGAGCTTTCGCGGAAACGGCTCCAGGAATCAATTTCGTGGTCGGCATGCTGAAGGGGCGCGTTGGCCTGGATCCATGCCAGCAAGGCACCGTCGCCGAGGCCTTTCGCAACCTCGGACTTGAGCGCTTCCGGATTGATGCCGGTGAAGGCGAAGAACCGTTGGTCGAGCGGACACGCGTAGTTGTACTCACCGTTGTTTCCGGCGAGCGTGGCGCGGCACTTGTCGAGGATGCGCGGCAGGATGACAAACCCGCCGAGGCGGACACGGGCACTGCGAGGCGGGCGCTGGGTGAGGTCTGGGTGGTTCATAGACGGTCAACGTAGCGGGGAATCATCGGATTTGCAACCGGAGACTTCACCGGAGAAGCGCCTGTGAGGCAGGGACCGTTCTCCGAACGGTCCGGTTGGCAGCGTGACACCCACCCGGAACGCACCGCCTTTCAAGAACCTTGACCCGCCATCCGCCGGACCTTTCGGAGAAAGGTCGCGGGCCCAGGCAAGACGCATCTCATCCGCATCGA
>JBILFE010000688.1:0-2619 GCA_044351705.1 Luteolibacter sp.
CGGGGCGGTGCGCGGATCCTCATCGCGGCGGGCGGTGGCCGCGCTGGTCGGGATGAAACGGGCGATCGAAGCGGGTTTCGATGTGTGTGTCACCCCGGATGGGCCGCGCGGACCGCGCTATGTTTTCCAGCCGGGCTTGGTCAAAATCGCCGCGGCCACCCACACCCCGATTATTCCCATTCATGTGCGGTTTGCCTCGGCGTGGCGCTTGAATACCTGGGACCGCTTTGTGATTCCCAAACCCTTCAGCCGCGTTCACGTCATCTTCGATCATCCGCAGCGCGTTTCAGCCGCCACGGATGAAGCGGCTTTTGAAGTGGAACGCCTGCACCTCGAAACCCTGCTCCGCAACGGCGTCGATGATCTGGACCCCACCGCGGAAAATTGACAGATTTGGTGCTGTGCTGGCGGCCGCATTGCGCTATGTAACCCGCCAGCAACCATGACCACGCCCCACATCCTTGATGGAAAATCCGTCGCCGCCGCAGTCCTCGAAGCCTGCCGTAGCGAGGCCGCCGCGCTGCAAGTCCAAGGCATCATCCCCGGCTTGGCGGTTGTGCTCGTGGGTGAGGATCCGGCATCGCAAGTTTATGTTGGGTCCAAAGCCCGGACCTGTGCCGAGTTGGGGTTTTACTCGCGCAAAATTGAAATGCCTGCCACCACCAGCCAGCAGGAATTGCTCGCGGTGGTGCGCGCCCTCAACGCCGATCCGGCCATCCACGGCATCCTGGTCCAATCTCCGCCACCCAAACACATTGACGAGGAAGCCATCATCCGTGCCATCGATCCGCGCAAGGACGTCGATGGCTTCCATCCGGAAAACGTCGCCAAGCTTGTCCTCGAAGATCCCACCGGCTTTGTCCCCTGCACCCCAGCCGGTTGCATGAAATTGCTAGAAGTGGCGGGCATTGCCACCGCCGGTGCGGAAGCCGTGGTGATTGGTCGCAGCATGATCGTCGGCAAACCCATGGCCTTGTTGCTGGTCGCGAAAAACTCCAATGCCACAGTCACCATCGCCCATTCCCGTTCCAAAGACCTGCCCGCCATCTGCCGCCGTGCGGATATCCTCATCGCCGCAGTCGGCCGCCCTGAAATGGTTCGAGCCGACTGGGTCAAACCCGGCGCCGTCGTCATCGACGTCGGTATCAACCGGGTGGCCGACCCCAGCAAAAAATCCGGCTCCCGTTTGACCGGTGATGTGGCCTATGAGGAAGTTGCGCCACGATGTTCGGCCATCACCCCGGTGCCCGGCGGGGTCGGCCCGATGACCATCGCCATGCTGATGAAAAACACCTTGCAGGCGGCCAGGCAGGCAGGCTCATGATCGGTTTGGTAAAACGCCATACGATGTTCGCGTTTCCCTTTGAGGGGGGCGGATGACCCAGCCTTCGCGCTTGCCCCCCGGCTGGCACCGCCCTATGCTCCGGCATGTCATCCACCTTTGGCGAAGTTTTCCGCATCCACACCTTCGGCGAATCCCACGGCGGCGGGGTGGGTGTCGTCATTGATGGTTGCCCGCCCCGCATCGCCGTCTCGGAGGCCCACATCCAACGCGAACTCGACCGCCGCCGGCCCGGCCAATCCGACATTGTCACTCCCCGCAAGGAGGCCGACACGGCGGAAATTCTTTCCGGCATTCACGACGGGCTCACCCTTGGCACGCCTATCGCCATTGTGGTGCGCAACACCGACCAACGCCCCGCCTCCTACGCCGAAATGGCCGCCACCTACCGGCCCAGTCACGCCGATTTCACCTACGATGCCAAGTTCGGCATCCGCGCCCCATCCGGCGGCGGCCGCGCGTCGGCGCGCGAAACCATCGGCCGCGTCGCGGCCGCTGCCGTCGCCCGCCAAGTGTTGGACGCCTGTCACCCCGGCATCGAAATCCTCGCCTGGGTCAAATCCATCCAGCACCTCGAAGCCTGCGTCGATCCCGCCACCATCACCGCCGCCGCCATCGAGTCTAACATCGTCCGCGCCGGTGACCCTGCCATGGTCAATCCGATGATCGATCTGATCAAAGCCGTCCGCAGTGATGGCAACTCGGTGGGCGGCATCATCGAGTGTGTCATCCGCGGTTGCCCGCCCGGCCTGGGTGAACCCGTCTTTGACAAGCTCGAAGCGGATCTGGCCAAAGCCATGCTCTCGTTGCCTGCCACCAAGGGCTTTGAAATCGGCTCCGGCTTCGCCGGCACCCGGCTCACCGGTCGCGAGCACAACGATCCGTTCCGCATGATCGATGGTAAAATCCGCACCACCAGCAACCACTCCGGGGGCATCCAAGGCGGCATTTCCAATGGGGAAGCGATCTTTTTCCGCGTCGCCTTCAAGCCCACGGCCACCATCATGAGCTCGCAACAAACCGTCACCGCCAGCGGCCAAAACACCGACCTCGAAGGTCATGGCCGCCATGACGCCTGTGTCCTCCCACGCGCCGTCCCGATCATCGAGGCCATGGCCACCCTCGTCCTCACTGACCATCTGCTCCGCCAACGCTGTAGGTAGGGATCGCGGATAGAGGATAGCAGATAGTGGATCGAAGATTCCGCGCCCACCATCTACCATCCCCTATCCCCCATCCCCTATCCCCCATCCCCTATCCCCTATCCCCTATCCACT
>JBILFE010000689.1:0-2616 GCA_044351705.1 Luteolibacter sp.
CGATTCCGGTGACCATAACTTTCCGTTAGGAAGGTCCACCCTAACAATGACATGGGCGTTGCCCTGCGCGTCGCCTTCGGCATGCACGAGGGTTTCACCGACCGCATTGCCGCTCATCCATTCGCTTACCGTCACGCTGACGGGCGACTTGCCGGCTGGCACGCCCTGCAACCACACATGCACGGTGGCGGCCGGCTTTTGGATGTCCGGGACGACCTGGGTGAGCCGCACAAAAGGGGTTTCCGCTGTGACCAGTTCCACGGAGTCGGTGATGCCGGGGATGAAGTTGTCCTTTTCGAAATCCCAACCGACGGGGACCTTCGGAGGAGGCACAATGTTGCCATGCTCCTCGCCCCAATCCCGTTTGCCCTCCGGCGAAAACCCCGGCATGGTGTTGACCGCAATGCAGATTTCGTTGAGGCCGGGTTTGAGGAATCGGCGGACATCAATACTGCTCGGTGCCTGGCCGCTCGTATTTTCTGCGGCGGACGCGCCGTTGATCCGCACCTTGAAGCCGTAGAGCGCCTGGCCGATGCGCAGCACCGCCACGGTGGCAAGCGGCTCCGGGAGCGTGAAGGCGCGGCGCAACCAAAAGGTGGTCTGGCGGCGGCTGGCCATGCCGTCCGCTTCAAAGGCCGGCTCGGCATGGGCGACCAACCCCGGCACTTGCATCGTGCGATCAAACGATGCCGGCGGCGCGTCCGCCGTGCCTTCGCCAACCTGCCAGATGCCGTCGAGTTGCAGGGTGGCGCGCAGGTCCGGCGCGGACTGCCGCGGGCGGGTGGCGGCGGTGGGCGGCTTGTCGGTCTGGCCGGCGGTGGCGGATCCTGCAAGGATGATGGAGAGGAAAAGCAGATGGGCGATTTTCATAACGGATTTCCGCGGATGTGGGTACATGCTTTGTTGAGCGTCATCGGTGCTGGGAAATCTGTACTCAAGCAGCGGGACTTGCCAAGTCCTGTCTTTCCCATGGGGAGGGCGCGTTCGTCAGAACGCGCCTTGGAGTGCGGTGACTCGTCACCGCCCTTGGCGGAGGTGGACTTGTCCACCGGTGTGGAGCCGCTATGCGCCAGATATCCAACATTCAACATCCAATGATCAATGGAAGAGCCGGCAGCGACAACGCGGGGGGGCTGGAGTGCGCGGACCAAGACAACCACAGAAAAGAACGGAGGCCACTGAGGTCACTGAAAATGATGAAATACGTCTTGAAATCAGTGGGTTCAGTGGTTCTCAGTGCCATCAGTGGTTGAAACAAACCACAACCACGGGCCGGACTTGAGGATGTCGCCCGCATTCTAACGAATTCGCCCACGGGAAGCGCGTCCCGTTCTTCCGCATTCCGCACATGCGATTCACCCATTCTCCACCAATGAGGTGTTGGCACCGAGTTCCCCCCGAATGGGGTGTGGTCAAATCCGCCAAATGAGGCTAGGGTGGTGCGCCACACCGATTGAGGTGATAGCCTCAAGCCCATCCATCCTGACCCTACCCGACCTCCATGCACTCGATAGAATCCGATAACTCGCCGTCGCGCCGCCGCTTTCTCCGCACGCTCGCCAGTCTTGGTGCCGTCACCGCCGGCTTGCCCGGTCTGGCGCGGGCTGCCGGGCCCGAGCGCAGCGCCGGGGCCCGTGCCATGGGCGACTTTGCCGCGCCCAAGCTCGGGAAAGTCAAGGTGGCCATTATTGGAGTGGGGGCGCGCGGCTCCGGCCATGCGAGCCAGTTGGCCACCCTCGAGGGGGTGGATTTTGTGGCTATCTGTGACGTGCATGCCGACCGTGCGCAACGCGCCGCGGCTGATGTCACGGGCAAGGGCCACCAGCCCAAGGTTTTCAGTGGGGATGAAAACGCCTGGCTCAAGATGCTTGCGGAAATCAAGCCCGATGCCGTGTTCATCGCCACGCCATGGGCCCTCCACGCGCCCATGTGCGTCGCGGCGATGAAAGCCGGCGCCCATGCATTCAGCGAAGTGCCCATCGCTCTAACACTCCAGGAAATGTGGGACATAGTGGACACCTCGGAAGCCACCGGCCGCCACTGCATGATGATGGAAAACGTCAATTACGGCCGCGAGGAATTGGTTTACCTCAACATGGTCCGGCAGGGCGTCATCGGGGAGTTGCTGCACGGCGAGGCGGCCTACATTCACGAGCTGCGCGGCCAGATGGATAATGGCAACACCACCGGGTCATGGCGCACGCTCCAATATGCCCAACGCAATGGCAACCTCTATCCGACCCACGGTCTCGGTCCGGTTGCCCAATACATGAGCCTGGCCCGCACCGAGGACACCTTTGGCCGGCTCGTGGCGTTTTCCTCACCAGCCAAAGGCCGCGCGCTCTACGCCAAGAAATCCACCGCGTTGAGCAATCCGGAGTTCAAGGATCTCGATTACAAGGGTGGCGACATCAACACCTCGATCATCAAGACCGCACTGGGCCGCACCATCCTGGTGCAATGGGACGAGACTTCTCCCCGCCCGTATTCGCGCCTCAATCTGATCCAAGGCACCAAGGGGACTCTCGCCGGTTTTCCTAACCGCATGGCCATCGAAGGCGGCCGCAAACCCTATCACGAATGGGCGGAAGGTGCGGCCTGGGAGGAAATCGCCGC
>JBILFE010000690.1:0-2613 GCA_044351705.1 Luteolibacter sp.
ATCATCTCCGCAATGATGTTTGTCTATCTGGCGGTCATTCTCTATCAAGGGGTTCGCTTCGACAAAAACGAGCGGATCATCATTGATTGGCCGAAAGAATCCCCGATTCGCCTCTCCGAGGCCGGCTCCTATGTCACGGGTGATTTTGGTGGATTCTTTACCGATCTGGGATTAGAAGCGGGCATCCCTGGGATCATCATCGGATTCATATTAGACATCTTCGCCACGTTCATCATCGTCTTTCTGATCTCACTGCTCCTATGGATTGGCCTCAATGGGATAGAGGCGGTGCTCGCCGTGAGCATCCCGCTCTATTTCTTTTACCGGCGAGCCTTGAGGGCAATTGTGATAAGGGGAAGACGCTGCCGGGGGAATATCGGGGCATCTCTATTCCAAGCCCTCAAATCGACTCTCGGATATGCCGTGTGGTTCTATGGGATATTCATGCTCGCCCACTACGTCGAGCACATCAGGCTAAAATGACGTTAGGTGCTGGGCGGTGTTCGGGATTGGATAGCGAGTGATTTTGATCGGCTCGGTAACCTGGTGCGTGATAGAAAGCGAAGACTGGCGGCGTTTAGTGGGTACGCACTGGCCCTCTCATTGGGAGGCATTGCAGAAATGATGCCCCTGATCCCATGACCACGAGCTTGTGCAAAACACCGGGAGTGATCACAGCCGAGGGACAAAGGCTCGCGCAGCACTGGTCGCGATACGGTCAGGATCAACTTGACTCCTATCTGATCCAGGATGTCGAGCATCCCTCTATCAATCCACAGAGCGTCCTGATCAGGGCGTTTGTTATTGATCGGATCTTTCCCGGGGAATTCGCTGAGATGATCGAGGAAGAACTTTTCTTTTCGGCGTGTGCATGCCACGTGCTTCAGGCTAACCGCCAAGGCCGCCTGCGTGAACTCTTCGAAGCGGTGCGCAGCACAGATGCGGATGCTGCGCTTCCCGAGTTCCTCCGCAGGAGCTTCAGGCTGGATACGAGCCGCCGGTTTGACCTTGAGCAACTCATTGCCGGATTGGCCAAGGCGATCACATTGGGTTTCGAACATTTCAGCAGCCCGTTTCAGGATGTCTGGCGTCGGCAATTTCCGGGACGGTCCGCGACAGCGCCAAGAATCATCGAGCTGGGTTGCGGGTCGGCCAATGACTATCGATTCTGGGACTCCTACGGTATGGCACCACTGGTGGACTATGTTGGCATCGATGTCTGTGAGGCCAATATCAGCAATGCGAGATCGAGGTTTCCCGAAATTCGGTTTCTTACCGGTGACGCCAGCTGCATCGACGAACAAGACCGATCTTTCGATGTGGTGCTTGCCTGCGACCTGCTAGAACATTTGTCCCCCGCGGCACTGGATGCGGCCCTTGGAGAAATTGAACGTCTGGCTCGCGATGAGGTGTGGCTATCGCTTTTCAACGCCTCGGACGCCGCTGCCCATGTTTTCAAACGGGTGGACGACTACCATTGGAACACGTTGAGCTTGTCGGAAACCTCCCGGCATCTCGGCGCGGCAGGATTTTCTACGGAGGCGGTGTCAATTGCCGACGTGTTGGAGCAACGTTTTCCCGGGTACCGGCAATACAATCGAGCCGCCCACATCCTGATCGGCAGGCGGGATGCGAGTGGTCCGCCGATCAGACCCGATAGGAAGTGACTGCCGGAAGTGCCGACTTGCCCCCTATTCCAGCAACCTCAGTGCCGGCTTGCCATCGGCCATGGCCAGGCCCAGGCGGTCGCGCAAATACCCTTCCATCGCTTTTCTAACCTTGAGTTTGAGCACGCCGTTGCGCATCGCGTAGTCGCGCTCGACGGTCTTGCGTTGTTCGTCGCTGAGTCCCCGGTGTGGCCGCACCTGAAGTGTCACCCACTGATCCCAATCCTTGTCCTGGGCCGGCAACGCCGCCTGTTCGCGGCTCCATTCGATTTCCGCGATCCGGCTCAACGTGAAATCCCTGAAATCCGAGTTCTTCTCGCACCACGCCCGTACATGCCAGCGCGCGCCGTTGTGGCCCAGCGCATGCGGTCGTAGCCACCGCCATTCCTCCTTGCCGCTGTTGACGCTGGCATAGCGCACCTTGATCCGCAGGCCATTGAGCACTGCCAGAAACACCCTGCGCTCCACCGCCGCGCTAGCCTCCCGCACCGGCATTCGAACCACCGATACCCGGCCGCGCCCATCGCTCTCATCGGCCCGGCCATTCCAAACGCCACACACCTCATCGCTCAAAAACCTGCCCACCGCCTCATCCAGGCGCGGTTGCGTCATCACGCACTTCGTCTCCGCCGTCGCCTCGTAGCGCTTCTGCCGCAGGTTGTACACAAAGGCACTCGGGTTCATCTCAAGATACCGCTGCAAGTCCGACGACGCCTGCGCCATCGAAATCCCGAACAACCCGACCAAGTCCTGCCGCTGCACGATCCCCTTCCACCACGCACACGCCTCGATGAAGCGCAGCCGCTCCGTCGCCGCCCAGTTCTGGTCATTGGTCTTGTTTCCCATCTCCCGCAAAGTGTTGTTCCGGCGATTCCATACCCCAGAAAAAATCCCTTAGCAAACCCAAAATAAAATATTTTCGTTTACGTCGTCTTTTTCTATTGAC
>JBILFE010000691.1:0-2611 GCA_044351705.1 Luteolibacter sp.
CAGGATTCACCGAGCCATTCGGGACGGAAGACGAGCACCCGTTCAAGGCGCGCCATGGCAAACGGGTTGTCTTGCGGACGCATGGAGGATAGAGGATAGAGGAGGATCAGGCGTCGGGCGCGGTCAGGCCGGTTTGAACCAGGTCTTTTTGTTAGCGGGGTATGCAGCGACATGCGGCAAGCGGATTTCCTGGCCGTCCGGGCCGAAGCCGAATTCGCGGTGGGTGGCGAGTTCGCCCGGTTCGACGACCAATTCCACTCCCCAGCTCAAGGAGATGAGCGAGCCGGAAAACCCCGGCGGGCCCGCCGGCAGGACGAACGAGAACTTGCGCGAGTCGTCGCTTTGCGGGTTGTCCAAGTCCTGCGCGGAGACAATAGCGGTATCGGTGGTGCCCTTGCCGGATGTGGTCCAAAACAACCTGACCACCGCGGAACGGATCTGCTCCGCGTGTTGCCACGAGACACTGCCGTCGAGCCGTTCGCCAGGGCGGAAATTAGAGGGACTGCGGTCTATGGTTAGAGTGAGCACGGGTTCCATGGAATCAGGCGGCGGGGCGGATGGTTAGAACATGCGAGTCCGCCAAGTCGGGCCACAAGCGGATGCCGCCATCAAGGTGGAGGCTCCACTCGATGCGGTTGTTGTCAGCTTTCCAGCTTGGCATGAGATTGGCGGGCAGGATGATGCTGACACGACCCATGGCCATCATTAGCGGCTGGGTTGATTCAAAGACCACCGCCTCATAAAAAACCGCGCGATCGGTCGCTGTCGTGGTCCCACGCCGATAGGTGGCGACTTCCTCGCCGCGCATCACGATGCGCAGATGGCCCAGCCTGTCGGCACCGGCTGGAATCTGCCACTCGATGGTTAGAGACTGGCCCAGCCGCGGTTGGCCGGGTTCCAGCGACACCAGTGGTCGCGGGTTGAAGATGGCACCGAGGGCATGCAAGACCGCCACCAGCAAACCCACGCCGATACAAACAAACGGTGTCAAAAAAAGTGTTAGAAACCATGGTGTATGGCCGGCGCGCCATTCGCTGGCGACATGCCACAGAAACACTGAAACAATCCCATTCCAAAACACGGCGCCCAAAACCATGCCGAAGAAGCGGCTCACGCGGCCTTTGCCGGGAGTGAGCTGCAAACCAGCGCTCATCGCCTCCGCAGTGAAATCGCCGGTAAAGGCGTCGGCCCCGTCGCCCACAGTCAGACCCGGGCCGCTGGTTAGGTTGTGGCTTGGATTGCCGGTCAGTGCCCCGACCTGGGTTGTTTTTTTGCGCCGGAGCAGATACCACAGGCCGCCCAATCCGACGGCCATGAATGGCAACGGAAACAACGCGAGTAGCGCCGACCAACCGAGCGAGCGGTTGCGCACGGCTTCCCAGGGTTGGCGCGGATTGACGTAACAAACGATGGCGGTGCCGGGGGGATTGGCGCGCACGACCTGTTCCTTGCCGGCGCGCCCACTGGAACTCATGTTGGATAATTCGCCGCGGTTGGATTTGTATTCCTTGCCGCCGAAGCTGTATCGATAGAAAACATCGGCCTTGTAGGTGGTGCCATCGCTGTCGCTGTGCGACGCGATGCGGCTCCAGATCACTGTGGCGGGAGTCACAACCCATGCCGGGCTCACAACCGCGTTTTTCATGATCGGCACGCTGAGGAAACAAAACAGGCCGCAACCGGAGGCGGCAAACAGCCCGAAAAACGGCACGCCTATCAGCAAGGGCAGATCGTTAGACCGGCGACTGCCTCCCGTCACGGCCGCACTGCCGGCCGCACTGCCGGCCGCACTGCCGGCCGCACTGCCGGCCGCACTGCCGGCCGCACTGCCGGCCGCACTGCCGCGAGTGCCACGCATCTGGCGGATGCTTTGCATGAGGATGCCCACGCCAACCCCGACGAAGCACAGGCCGAAACCGCCAAAGGCCAAGCTGCCCCAGAGATCCTCACGCTTGACCATCAATGCGGCATGACCCGGATCATTGGGATCCACCAGGCAGACCGGCGATGGATCGGTTAGGTACTGCTGCTGCAACCGCGCCAGCTTTTGATAGTCGGCCGCGCGCGCCCCGCCGGTGGCGGCATCCTGAAAACCCGCCGCATCCGTCTGCCGCGCGGTTTTGGCAGTGGGCGGTTTTGGCGGATAGAGATGGTGGCCGCTGCGCTCGCGGCCGCCGGCCTGGTCACGAAACGTGACCCTGGCGCTGAACGGGTCGTCTTGGTTCGGGTCATCGAGGATTTGGAATTCATCGATCACACACGGCACGCGCAGCCATGCCGACTGGCTCACCGACTTCCAAGCGGTACCGATGCCGATGGCAACAAACACACTGCTGAAACTGATCCATATAACCGCAAAAATGACACCGCCGATCCCACCCGCAGCCGTGCCAAACTTGCGCGCAGCGGGTGAGTCGAGCTTGGAATTGAAGTTGCCAGCCATGCAGTCGTCGCCGCATGGTATCCATGTGCGCAACGCCGGACAAGATTCTATTTCGGGTGCAGCAGCGGCTGACGAAAGCCCATGGGACACGGCCAACCGCGCCCGGGATATGCTCAGAACCCAGCGTTCGACCTCAAAATGGCCACGGGGTCGAGCAAGTTCAATTCC
>JBILFE010000692.1:0-2604 GCA_044351705.1 Luteolibacter sp.
TTCACGTTCTAGCAGATCATGGAGAACAAAGGATTCGCAGTCCAACGCCGACTGGATCGCCGCCTTGCCCCTGAGCAGGACAACCAGTTTGCCCGCCCATTCCGCGTGGGTGTCCGCCGGGGTGTCATCCACTTGGGAAAACAAATGCACGTCGAGTTTCACCCTGGCAGTGTGTTGCATGGGTGGAACCGGCTTGGATTCCGACGTGTTGAGGACAATGCACGGGCGGGCGCGGATTTCGTCGCGGCGGGCGACGTGGACGGGCATTGTTGCTGAATCAGGGAATTCATCCGGCCTGTTGGAGTCGATCCATTCGGCCAGCAGCGAGGAGAGGCAATCTTCGATCATGTTGGGCATCTTGCCCGGTGCGGGCGAGTCAACTTGCTTTCCGCATGGCCCGGTTCGCCTTGTCGGAAATCACCTTCAACGAGGTGAGCAACGCCTTGCGGAGCCGCCCCGCCGCCACCTGGAGCGCAAGCTCGACGCCCTTGGCGGTGGTCACCTGCTCGATGTAGTCGAGGTTATTGACCAGCGTGACGGACGGCTTGTTGCCGGTTTTCACGGTGGCCGTTCCCGGTGCCTGCTTGTGCCGGGTTACCCATTGCGCGGCACCCCTGACCCGCCCGCCGATAGCCTTGGCCGCGTTGATCCACGATCCCTTGGCGAAGCCGACACGCTTCTGGATTTTGGCGATGTAGGAATCCCGAGCCTTCGGGCTGGTGACAATTTGTGCGGGCTTCTTGCGCTTCACATTGGCGTTGCGGCCCGTCCGGCTTTGTTGGTGGAGTTTCGGATCGAGCCGACCGACCGGTAAATCCTTCCAGTTGGAGCTGGATGCCTTGAGTGATTGTTCCGCCTTGGAGAACCGACGGTTCTGGATGTTCGCCCAGAATCTATCAGCGGCGGCGGGATCCAGCAGTCTCATGTTGTCATAAGCGTCGGATGGCACCGCGAACACCCGGTTGATGTCGCCGGCCACGGCCATTTCACCGCGTTGTTTTGCCTTGTCCGAAAACCCGAAGGGACGGGTGTTGCGCGCCAGTTCCACGGCCAGTCCCCGCGCTTCCTGCTTCACGAGGGATTCCAGCGTGCGGCCGACTTTTTCTGGATAGCGGTTGAGCAGGCGGATCACATCACTGCCGCCCTTCATTTTCGCGGTGAACCGGATGGGATTGTCACTCATCGGTGGTGGAAAGGCTGAGGGTGAGCAATGGTGAGCGCGGATGGGACGATACCTGTGAGATGCGGTATTCAATACCCTCAACCTCGATGCGCTCGCCAAATTTCGGCAGCGTGTTTGGAAATGCCGCCTTGGGCACCCGCATGCTCAGTTCCGGCGACTCCACAAATCCGCCCATCTCCATTTGCTGCTCACGCTTCACACGGCTGATCAACACGAGCAAGTCAATGCCCTGCCATCGCGCGCTCACGCCATGTTCGGTGAGGAGTTGCCGCAAGTCTGATAGAATGTCTGATTCAAGTCCCATGCCGGTGTGATGTTGTCAAAATGAAGCACCCCCTCCGGTTTCCCAGAGAGGGTGCCCACGAACCCCGCTATGCCAGTGCAGGAAGACTCAGGAATACTCGCCGGCTACCAGGTTGATGCGGCAGGCCGACGTGCCGTCCAGTTCGATCAGGGCCGGACCTTCAAGGACCACGAACACGGTGGGAGCATTGGCTTCCTTGGTGGCAGCGCCGACCGGAATCTGCGCACGGGAAGTCATCAGGTGAACCGTGTCGCCGGGTGCCAGCGCCAGCCCGAGGTTGGCCGTGAGCGTGATCGACACCCCGGCTTGCACCGAGGTAACCACGCCGCGCACGCCGGTTCCGGTGGCTAACGAGAACAGCACAACCACGTCGTTTTGAGCCGCCCCGGTGTAGGGCACGCAGTTCACCACGGCCTGGGCAGACGCGCTAATGGCGGTGACGGTCGTTGATGTGGTCGGCGCTTTGAATGTGAGCAGCGAAGCCGCCTTGTCGGAGGTGGCGTTCACATACTGGACACGCACACGGTCGCGACCACCGGCGGGAACGACGACGTGGCTGAGGGTGGATCCGGCATTGCCGGTTTGGCTGAATGGAAGCATGGCTTTGTTTGTTAGGTTGGAGGTTGGTTAGGGTTTGACGATCCGCTTGAGGGCGTCGGTCTTGGCCGCCACGAAGCCGTAGAGGCATTCGAGGGTGACGAACACCCGGTTGGCGCGGGTGTCGGTGAAGCGCAGGTAGCCGAAGGTCATGCCGGTCTGCGGGTCGGTAACCGCGCCAGCCTGCTGGTATTCCGCCACCGGTTGGAGGTAACGCATGGCGACCGCCACCGCGCTGGCATGGGCTGCGAAGCCGACGAGCTTTTCCGCGTTGTCGGACGGGATGATCGTCGTCTCGTGGAGGTTGAAACCGGCGAGGCGCTTCACCATGCCCTCGGTGACGGCCGGAGCGTTGAGGTTCAGGTTGAAACTCTTCGCGACCACATCGTCGGCGAGCAGGTTGGTGTAGTAACCGGAATCCAACACGAGCGAGAGTGGATTGGGCGGCATTTTGGCGGTGCCGCAAACTTCCCGCAAACCGAGCACCTTTTTGTAGTCAAACGAGGTGGCGGCGAGCGCC
>JBILFE010000694.1:0-2601 GCA_044351705.1 Luteolibacter sp.
TCGCGGGGTGAATGTCCAGCGACTGTTCGGCTCGCAGCGGGCACTCAAGACGGTGGAGGATTTCACCGAGTTCGAGCAGCGCGCGGCCTACTTTGACGGCGACCAATGCATGGCAGCCAAAAAGGGGATCAATGTCCTGGAACGCGCGACGCAAGTCCATTTCATGGCAGAGTTCCTCGCGTTGCTTGATTTTCCGCCGGCCCCCAAGCTCGACATCTACGGTGAGCTTGATTCCACCAAGGCGAGTGCCAGCGAACTGCGCGGTGAAAGCCTCTTTAACGGCAAGGCCCGTTGCGTCGCTTGTCATCCCGCCCCCTATTACACCGACAATAGCATGCACAACTTGCAGGCGGAGCGATTTTATAAAAAGGAAATGGTCAATGGCATGATGATGGCCCACGACGGTGCGATCAAAACCTTCCCGCTGCGAGGCATCAAGGACTCGCCGCCCTATTTGCACGATGGGCGATGCTTCACGCTCGAAGATACCGTCGAGTACTTCAATTTCATCCAGCAAATTCATTTGACCACCCCCGAAAAACAGGATCTGGTCGCTTTTCTGCGCGCTTTATAGCAACGCTTGACGATGTGACGATGGATCAAACCCAATACGCATTCTGGATGAGTGTGGTTGGCAACCTCTGCTGGGTGGTCTGCTTTTGGTGGATGTACCGAATTTCAAACAAGCAGAACATCCTCTTGGATCAACTTCGCGAGCAGGGCAAGCGAATCGAGATGGTGTCCAGAATCGAACACGACCTCATCAAGGAAGTGCATCCGCAGGTCGCCGGCATCAAGGAGGGAATGGACGCTTTGGTGAGCGTCGCGAAGGAAGCCACTGATAGCAAAGCAATGAGATCTCCAAACGATTTATGTTCTGCTAGGAAAACCGCACTAACCCCCGATTATTATGGCCCTGATATTTGAACGCATACAAACCGACGGTATCGGCGAAGAACGGCTTGTCCGGCGGGGGCTCGGGCCGCCAAAAAATCCGCACCTTGCAGCATCGTTAGACATCATGCGCGCGAACTCTCACGTCGTTGGGATCGGCCGGTGCGTAGCTTTTCACCCGCCAATTCATCGCGATAGGCCCGAGCCGGAAGACAGCACACCCGGAAATCCGTTTCGGTTCCGGCCTCGGACAGGATCGGTTCCGTGTCCGGCTGCATGTCCAGGTCATCCAATATGCGGCGCAAACTCTGCTCAATGGATGCGAGGTGATCATCGTCTAGCGTGCCACGCCGGTGATCCTCTTCCGCTGTGGCAATCACCGGGATGAGGATGGCGTCGAACAACGCGCTCAGCGGATTGTTCTTCAAAAAGCCATCGACGAGTTCCGTTTCGCCGGATTCTCCCACCCGGGTCAAGCGATGATAACAGTCCTGTGCAGGAGTCAGCGGCTCCTCATCGCTCAGAAGAACGCTCAGAAACGTCAATCGGGGGACGAGCTTACCCGCCACCACCAGACACACCGTGAGGGGGGTGGCAAGGACCAAGCCCACCGGGCCCCACAGCCACGTCCACGCCAATGCGGCCCTGGCCCAGCAGCCTAACTATTCGGATGCGCATATCATCCCGCTGAAGCAGCATGAAAATCAACAACAACAACACCAACGCTGCGGTCCCCAAAGGTCCCAATATCGGAACCACGAAGCCCCGCAAAAACTCAATCCGCGAGTCTTTAAGTGAGGAGGGCAGCCAATGCCAATGGCACCAGCAGATCGCGCCCGAAATAGAGAGCGGAAATGACGAACGCGCCCAAGACAAGGTTAGAAATCAACGCCAGCGATTCAGACGTCGACGCATTTTTGATGGGCATTGCCATGGTTTTAACTCCGGAATCCGGTTGAAGCGGCAGGCTAAGATTGGGGCGGATTGCCGAGTTCCGCTACTTTTTCGCTAGAAACTTGAGTGCATGGGGGAGGATGGTGGACTTGATGAATGCCGGGGTGATGATTTTGGCCAATACCGCGAGAGTTCCCGATAGAAGAGCGGGGAGCACGGGCGGGGGAGGGGACTTGGCGATGGCCATCACCGGCGCCTGCCGATTCCTGCGACCCCGCTTGCCAACCGGCACGTAGAACGCATTGACAGCCGGCACGGCGACACCCTCGTAGGCATCGGCATAAACCTGAGTGAACTCCGCGCCAAAAAACAAAATCGACGAGGCGAAGTAAACCCACATCAGCACGAACACGACCGACCCGGCTGCGCCATATGCGCTGGCGGTTCCCTCACGTCCCAGATACCAACTCACGGCGGTCTTGCCAACTTCAAATAACAGTCCCGTGATGAGGGCGCCGAACCACACATGCCGCCAGCGGATAATAACCAGCAATGGAGCAATGGAAAAGATGGAGTAGTATGCCAGCGCGGCGCTCAGCCGTGATGCCTTGTCGTCCACCCAACCGCGGTAAGTTCGCTTCAACAAATCCAACCAACGGCTTTTCATAATCGCGTGATAGTCCATGAATGTGGAAGGTGGCTCACGATCTCCTCACCACCGGGCAAACGCAGCATGCGTTCCACCCGCGCATTGCGGATCACCGCAGCCTGATATGTGTTCGCTGCCGCAGTGAGAATGCCAGCCTCACAGCC
>JBILFE010000693.1:0-2601 GCA_044351705.1 Luteolibacter sp.
ATTCAAACTCCTGAGTGCCAACATCCTTCTCTAGCATTGACAGTTCCCCGCAGGTGCCGCCGCCGAACTTGAGAACTTGAGTTGCAGTCTTGGGCCGATTCTCAGCATCTCTGAGGCCCACCCTCGCGGCGCCAGTCCCATCCGGCACCATTAGCCAGGTGTGGATGGCATCGACGACATCCTTGACCGATGTCTGGCCATTCACGACTGGCTGCATCCGCTCATAGAAATCCTTGCGCCACAAATCGACATTTTCATCCAAGATCCGATGTGGCAATACCCACTCTCGCCACAAGCTGTCATCCAGCTTCTTGCCCAAATACGGCAAGGCTTCGTGAACTTTCCGAGCGTATGTGACGTTCTCGACGATTTGGTGTGTAGTCAAATTCACGAGGTCGTATTGCGAGGCATGGGTGATAAGATATTCCGTGTCCGTGCCAGGCATATCATGAAGTGCGACTTCCAAGTCTCCACGGTTACCGCCCGCATGTTTCAAAGAGGCACGCACGTCACCAGACGGCTCCATCATTGCCGAAAGCAAGTCGGTGTGCATAATGGAGAATGTCAAAATCTCTATAAGTATGTTTTTCATTATCTTCCATCTTCATCCGCAGGGGCCCCGGTTACTTTTCCCAGTTGATTATCTGTAAATTTCCAAGCATTGAGCGTAAGAAAGGGCATTTTTTGTCAGATTTGACACAGGGCGAGTTTGCCCAAAACACGGCGTTAATCCAGCACAATTGTTCCACGGGCGGTTTTTGTTATTGAGACGGCTGGTGAACAGTGGTTTTCGCTATCATGTTAGAGCCGTGGAACACTGATGAACCCGTCTTATTGAGACTGGCAACTTGTGACAACTGCCGATAATGCCGACTTGCGTGGTATGATAGGGTTCACGAATGAAGTTCAGCCGTTTCCTTCAACCAGGCTCATTGGAACTTTTGAATTTACGCGTCAAGATCAAGGCCGGGGGCTGCCCTCACTGCCAATGTCCTTCCGCAGTTGTGGCCCATGGATACCTGAAAGCCAGCTCAGGCGACAAGACCAGAGGCATGCGGTATTATTGCTCCAATCGATATTCGAACAGGGGATGCGGGCGGACGTTCCCCGTTCGTTGGGACACGGTGATTCCCCGGTGTGCATTGCAAACCGCGCTGATTCTGGCGCTGGTGCGGGTGGTTGCGACCGGCCCTTCCATTCATGGGGCCTGGTACTTTTCAGGACTCGCCATTTCGCTGAGTTCCGCCTATCGGTGGATGAGAAAGTGGAGCATGCTCACCGGCCATATCCGGGCAGGGCTATGTCTGGTGGCTGCGCCACCGGGCAAGGCCGACGCCCAGCCGGACCCTTTCACACTGAAACACCTGGACTCGGCATTTCCACAAAGCCCCTGCGCAATCGCCGCATTCCAATTCGGTCTTCAAACCGTCATTACCGGCTGATTGCCGACTCCGTCGCTTTGAATCACCTGATCAAGCGACTCTTCCGCCTTCATGACGCCATTTCCAAGTGACGGCTGGATCAAGGCTGGGGCCGATTTCGAATTTGCAGCCATTTTCGTCCGGCCGCTCAATTTTGCAGCAACACGATTTAGCAAGCGGCCCCTGGCTTTCCGCTAGGGCAGTCTCCCAGGTGCCATGAAACTCATCAGCAACTATGTCAAGATGAGGGTGCTCGGCGCCCTCGAATATGCCGAAGGTGATTCCAATGCCGCCCGCTACAAGGCGGTCAGCCAAATGACCTTCACCGATGAAGACGGCCGCACCCACCGGTTTTCCCCGAGAACAATCGAGGTATGGTGGTATTCATACCGCAAGTTCGGTATCGCCACTCATCCGACAAGAGCCGACAAGGGCACCACCCGCAAGGTCGCCCCTGAACAACTCCACGAAGCCATCGAACAGGTCCTGCCCTCCTTCCACGGAAAAAAATACAATATTGCCGAGATATACCGCGTCTGCGTTCAGCGCGGATTGCTCCGGAACTCACGGATCGGGTGCACCACTTTCCGCAGGATTGTCAACCGGTTCAACCTGCTCAGACCGGCCGACCATAACAGCCCCAAGGCACGACTGGCCTTCGCCAAAGCGCATGCCAACGACCTGTGGCAGGGCGACACACTCTATGGTCCGTACCTCCACAGCAGGACTCAACCTCCTCTGAAGACCTTCCTGATCTGCTTCATTGACGATGCTTCCCGCGTTGTTCCGCATGGGGCGTTCTACGCCACCGACGACACCCCCAATCTTATCGACTGCTTCCAGACAGCCGTCTACAAGCGCGGCGTGCCCAAAGCTGTCTATGTGGACAATGGCTCCAATTATTCGTCCAAGGAGTTCGGCATGATTTGCACCCGTCTCGGCTCCGTCGTGATTCACACCCCTGTGAGGGATGGTGCCGCCAAGGGCAAGATCGAACGATTCTTTAGAACCGTCAGAGACCAGTTTCTCGTTCGCGACCTCAGCCACATCAGCAACCTCGAAGGGCTTAATCACGAATTCATCCGCTGGGTCGAGGACACCTATCATACCCGCGAACATTCGACACTCGGCATGAAACCCATCGACCGCTTCGGACTCGACCTTCATCGTCTCCATTACC
>JBILFE010000064.1:0-9839 GCA_044351705.1 Luteolibacter sp.
ACCAGCGGGAACATATGGTGTTCGACGTGGTAGTTCATGTTCCAATACAGGTAACGGTTGATCGGGTTCATGTAGACCGTGCGGCAATTGAGCCGGTGGTCGAGCACGTTCTCCGCCAACCCGGCGTGTTGGGTGTCGCCATAGACCGGCATCAGCCAGGCACCGTAAAAATTGGGCAGGCCGATGAACATCAATGGCAGAATGCTGCGCTGATAGATGGCGGTGGCGATCACGGCAGCGTAGATGAGCAGATAGATGCGGGCCTTGAAAAAGACTTTGTGATTCTCGGAGGCGGGGATGAACGATTGCTCTTGGCTGTTGAGGCGGCAGCAAGCATGCAGGCAGACGTTGCGGAAATATTTCGGCGCGGTGTTCAGGTTGAAAAACACCAACAGCATCGCCATGAGGTCCGGCGGGCGCGGCACCGCGATTTCCGGGTCGCGCCCGACAATGATGGTGTCGCTGTGGTGGCGGGTGTGGCTCCAGCGCCACACCGTCGATTCGCGCATCACCATGAACGAGGCGAGCTCATAGAGCGCGTTGTTGAGCCAGTCGGTCCGGAATGCGGTGCCGTGGCTTGATTCGTGCCAGCGCGAGTCCGAGATGCTGGCGTAGAAAACGCCGTAGAGAAGAAACGGAATGATCGCCCACCAGGTACCCCACAACAGGAACCCCGCATAGCCGGAGGCTCCGAGCAGGGCGAACCACAGCAGGGTGTCGCGCAACGCCGGGCCGTCGCGGCGCACCAGCAGCTCGCGCAGCTTGGCTTTCGGAATCGGGCAGGTGTACCAATCCGCCTCGGCCAGTCCTTGTTCGATGGCGGTGGCGGAGTTGGCCGCAGTTAGGATGTATCGATTGTAGGCGCTGTTGCTCATGCTGCTGGTCTCATTGGGATGTGACAGACCATCGGCGGATTTTCATCTAACGCAAGTAAGATAAATTCCTCAGCATGCACCCCATGAGTGTGGTGCCTCCTTATGGCTCCTCCACGATGACGCGAAACCCGACCCACATCACCGGTTGGTAGTCCTGAAACACGGCACGGTGGGAACTGGTGCTCTGGAACGGACGAATCCACCAGGCCCCGCCGCGCACCACCCGCTCGCCCGAACCCTCCGCCTGGTTGCGGGCGTCATCGGCATACGGATAGGGCTGATACCGGGAACGGGTCCATTCCGCGACGTTGCCGTGCATGTCGTGCAAACCAAAGGCATTGGCCGCATAGGATCCCGGAGCCGCCGCGAGTTGGTTGCCGTCATTGTGCGCATCATCGCGCAGCAAGGGCATGTCATATTTGTTAGGGTTGGGGACGCTGCGGATGCCATGGTAACCGTTGGCGGCAGTGCAGGCCGCGAACTTGCCGAGCGCAGCGTCGGCGCAATTGGCGAAGGCCGCGTGATCCGCGGTGAGATCACCGAAGGAAAACGCCGTGGCGCTGCCGGCACGGGCGGCCCACTCCCATTGCGCCTCGGTGGGCAGCGTGACCTTGCGACCGGTTTTGGCTGACAGCCAGGCGCAGAAGGCAAGGGCATCGCGGAATGAAACCCGGCACACCGGTTGAGAATCCTCGTTGAGCGACCACGGGCGCTGGCCGAACTGATAGTTGAGGGCATCCGCAACGCGCGAGTCGTGGCTGGCATCGAAACGGCGGAATTGGCCGTTGCTGATCTCAAACTTGGCCATCCGGAAGGGTTTGGTTATTCTAACCAAACTGACGGGTTGTTCGTCACGGTGCCCGGTAACCGAGCCCATGATGAATTCACCAGCCGGGATTCTAACCAGTGGAATGCTGATGCCCTCGGCGCTGAGGGTCGATTCCGGCTCGGGTCCTTGCAGGCTACGCGCCTGCGCGGCGTCGAACGGCCAGCCTGCCGGCTTGAGGGCGGGATTGGCGATGGCTGGCAACGGCGCGGGCATCACGGGCGGTGCCGGCGCCGCGGGATCGGTGGGGAATTCCTCGTGATTTTCGGTTAGGCCGGCGTGGGTTGCGCGCAGCTTGGCGCGTTCGGCCTCGAGTTGTTTGGCATTGCCCCATTTGATAGAACTCCACGACCCGTGATAGGGCCGGTTGAGGTCGACCCAGGTGGTGAGGCGGTCGTTGGCATCGGCATCGAGCGCGACGCCATGATGGCCCTTGCGCAGCAACTGGCCGAGCTCGGAGGTGGAGAAGTGGAACTCCATCGGGGCGAGCAGATGGTAGTCGCCCTCAATGCCATTGGCGCGGGTGTATGGAAACAAATTGACATAACTGGTGGAAAATTGGCCGGCCTTGCCAGCGCCGCCGTTGCCGGCGATCTGGCTGGACCAGTCGTTGACCATCGTGCCGCCGCGCAAGTCCGGTGCTGCCTTGGCGCCGTCGTGGCACGCGATGCAGTGGCGGTCGAGCACCGGTTGGACTTCACGCGCGAAACTGAAGCCCGCCACTTGCGGCCGCCATGGCTTGAGCGCGGCGGCGGCGGCGGTGAAGGCGATGGATTTGCCGGCGGCCGGGGCGGGGTCGTGGGTTTCATGGCAGCCGACGCATGAGAGAACCTCGCCGGGCATGGCCGTCAGCCACGAGCGCATCAAGGCCAGGGCGTTGCCGTTGGCGTCGAGCGGTTGGAGTGAGATCGGGGTGTTGGCTGGCACAGTGAATTTCGCCGAGCCGTCGGCATGGACCGGCACGGTGCCGAGCGGGCGGTGGATGTCCCACGGACCATCCAGACCGATCACGCCGTAGAGGCCGCCCACACCGTGATAACTGAAGGTATAGGAAAAGAGGCGCAGGGACTTGACCGTGCCGCGGGGGATGCCCTGGAGCCCGGGACCTTGATAGATATCCTGCAGATAGATGGTGGCATCCTTGCGCGAAAGGTCCACCCTGTCCGGAATGACCGGCGGCACCGGACGCTTGATCACCGGTATCGGCTCGAGCACGGAATAGCCGCTGAGGTCCTTGAGCAGGAGCAGGTTGTCGAACGTGTCCACCAGATAGACAGCCCACGGGTGCCGCGCCGACGGCTGGCAGGCTGTTAGAAAATACTTGTCACTCAGCGGCTGCGGATGAAGGAAGCGCGGCCAGACATTGCGCATGTGGTCGTAGATCCGGCCCTGACCGCTGGGTGTGGCCGGCTTGGACGGGATCTGGGCGAGGACCCCGGAGTCTTCGGCGCGGCCTTTGGCGGCATCCAACAGATAGAGCTCGCCCAGCCGCGGGTCGCCGTGATGGCCGGAGGAAATGCCAGCCACCTTGGTGGCGGAGCCCGGCACCGGCGTGGCGTAAAAGAAGGCGCTGGGCCAATAGGAATTGGACCCGTAGAACGACCGTTGGTTGGTGCCGTCCGGGTTCATCGTCATGAGCAGACGGGTGTTGGCATGGGGCGTGTCGGTGTATTCCCAGCGTTGATAGAGAATGGTGCCGTCAGCCAGCACGCGTGGGCACCAGTCATGTTCCTGGTCGAAGCAGAGTTGGCGGACCTTGCCGTCACGGGTCAGTCTAACCAGGTTGGCGGCATGGGCGCCGCCGGCGACACAGGGGACTGAGACCATTGGCAGGGTGGAAGTGAAAAGGTACTCGCCGTTAGGCAGGTAGCAGGCGTCGTAGTTGTCGACGCCCGGCTGGATGTCCGGCGACACTTGGCGCAGGCCGCTGCCATCGAGCTTGAGCTCGAAGACCTGCCAATCCTTCTCACCGGGCATCGAAAACAACAAGCGCTCGGCATCAAAATGCAGACACAGATCCCCGACAAAGCGCGATTTCTCCGGCGTGAAAACCGTTAGGTCGGGGGTTTTGCCATGGATGGAAAACCGGACGATCTCATTGTTGTATCCGGTCTTGGGCAGCGACGAGTTGGAAAGGAAGTTGGCGGGCAGGCCGGGCTTGTCGGTCTTGCGAACCAACACTTGGTCGAAGTCGAGGAGCGGGTTGGCCAGCAGGATGCGCCGCTGCAAGCCGATAATGGCGGCGGCTTGCTCCATTGCCGCCGGATCGGCCGCCTCCACGCGCGAGAGCAGCGGCTTGAGGTCTGGAATGTCGGCCACCTGCTGGCGCAGTGCGGCGGCGTCCGGGTAGCGGTCTGGGGCGCCGGCCGCGAGATCCTCCAGCGCCCGCCGCAAGGCGGATTTGTCCACCAGCGTGAGCTGGTTGGCGAGGACAGCGCTTGGCTGCGGGGCGGCGGAGGCGGCAAGCGCTCCACTGGCCGTGAAAATCATCAGGACGGGCAACAACAGGCGAGGGGACATGGTCGGATCAAAGGTGGCGGGCACCGCGTGACATGGCAGTACCGGAAATTTCGCGTCATTGTTTCAAAATAGGCAAGCCTTTTCTAACAAAAAAACACGGACAGTTGGGACTTGATCAGCGGCGGATACGGCAATACAATGCCCGGAATGAAGCGCATTGTCACAGTTCTGTTCCTTTTATCCGTGCCGTCACTGGCTGCGAATGATGACTCTTGGTCGGTGGTTTCACCTGACGGCAGGCTCAAGGTGCAGGTCGCGGCGGCACCGTCACTGACCGTGAGCGTGGCGCATGACAATCAACCGGTCATTGCGCCGTCTCCCCTTGGCGTTGAACTCAAGCGCGGCGGCGCGCTGCCGGGCACGCTCAAGCCGGTGGCCACGCGCCACGCGCAGATCGAGGAGAACTATCCGATGGTGACAGGCAAGCGCAGCGAGTGCCACAACCGGGCCAACGAACTGGCGATTGATTTCGGGGCGGAAAAGGCGGCCACATTGAGTCTGATCGTACGGGCCTACAACGATGGGGTCGCCTATCGTTATCACATCGCCGGAACCGGCGAGGACACGGTGCTCGGCGAAGCGTCCGGATTCCGTTTGCCGGCGGCAGCCAAGGCCTGGTTCGCCTCGTACTTCTACTGCTATGAATCCAATTACAGCGGTCGCCCTAACTGGACGGGTTTCGCCGGTGACATCCAGGTGCCCGCGTTGTTTCAGACACCCGCAAACCAATGGGTGTTGCTCACCGAGGCTGCGGTCGATGGTACCTATGCGGGGGCGCGGCTGCACGTTGCGGAGCCGGCAACGGGTCTGTTGCACTACCGCTTGGAGGGCCAACCGACGGCAGTGCTGCCGTGGCGCAGTCCGTGGCGCGTGGCGATGATCGGTGACAGTCTCAAGCCCTTGGTGGAGTCCACCCTCGTGAACGATCTCAGCCCGGCTTCAAAAATTGCCGACACCGCATGGATCCAGCCCGGGGCGGCGAGTTTTCCCTGGCTGACAGGACCCGACACGAACAACACCAGCCTCGCGCGCATGAGCCGGTTTGTGGATCTGGCCGCCGAGATGGGTTGGACCTGGATCGAGTTTGATAACGCTCTGGCGCTGGGCAACCAAACCGCGGACCCGCCGGAAAAGTGGATGGCCTGTGAGTGGATTCCCGAGTTGGTGGCCTACGCCAAGCGCAAGGGGGTCGCGGTTTACGGCTGGGATCATTGGAAAAACCTCGATACTCCCGCAAAGCGCGAACACATCCTGGGGTGGCTGGCGGCCAAAGGCTTCAAGGGCATCAAAGTGGACTTTCTCGATAGCGACAGTCAGACGTTGTACCGCTTCCGCGACGACATCGCGCGGGCCTGCGCCGATCGCAAGCTGATGCTCAGTTACCACGGTGACGTCACCCCGCGTGGCTTGCAACGCACCTGGCCTAACATAGCCAGCCATGAAGGCGTCAAAGGCGAGGAATACTATCTGTTTTCTGACAAGCCTGCCGGTCCCGCGGCCAATGTCAACCTGGTGTTCACCCGCAACATTCCGGGATCGATGGACTACACGCCTGGTGCCTTTGATTTGCCCGGTGCCAAGCAGAGTCCGCGCCTAACCAGCAACGCCCACGAAATGGCGTTGGCCGTGGTGTTTGAGTCCGGTTGGCAGGGCCTCGGCCTCAATCCCGAAAGTGCCAAGGGGCCTGCCATCCAGGCGTTGGGATTCCTCAAGAATTTACCCGCCGCGTGGGATGACATCCGCTTTCTCGATGGCATGCCGGACGAGTTCGCCGTGCTTGCGCGGCGCAAGGGCGATGACTGGTGGATCGCCGGCATCAACGCCGCCACGCCGCGCAGCGTCACTCTCAAGCTGGATTTCCTCAAACCCGGCAGCCAGCCGGCAATTCTCTATCAGGATGACCCGGCCACCGCAGCGGCCAAGCCGTTAGATACGCGGGTCACTGTCACTCCGGTGACGCTGGACCCGGCCCGGCCATTGACCATCAGCCTGCCGGCCAATGGTGGCTTCGGCATCAAGTTCGCCGCGAACGTGCCCATGGCTGCCGGCGGCAACGCACTCCGGCGGACGGTTTCCCTGGATGGCGTGTGGCAGATTGCCGAGGGCAAGCTGGATCCGGCCCCAACTGTGTTTGAGCGGAGCGTGCCGGTACCCGGCCTGGTGGACATGGCCAAGCCGGCGTTTGACGATCCCGGCCCCAAAGTCGGCAACCGCGAACTGCTGCCATCCAAAGACAAACGCCGCGACGCGTTCTGGTATCGCCGCTCCTTCAAGGTCGACGGCCCGGTCCCCGCGGTGGCCATGCTCAAGATCGGCAAGGCGATGTTCGGGTCGCGGGTGATCCTCAATGGCAAGTTGTTAGGCGACCATGCGCCGAGTTTCACGCCGGGCTATTTTGAATGCAAGGACGCGCTGAAAACCGGTGACAACGAAGTGCTCATCCGCGTCTGCGCGGACCGTGACACGGTGACCAGAGCCATCCCCTCCGGCTTTGATTTTGAAAAGGAACGCTACATGCCGGGCATCTTTGATTCGGTGGAGCTGGTTCTATCCGGCACCCCGCACATCGTCAACGTGCAGACGGTGCCGGACATCGCCAACAAGACCGTTAGAGTCCAGACTCAAGTGCGCAACGCCGGTCCGGAAACCACCGCCAGCCTCAGCTTCGTGGTGCGCGAGACCAAGTCCGGCAAGGTGGTCGGCATGACAACCAGCGCGGCGGAACCCATCGCCGCCGGCGCGGAAAAAGTGCTGGACGTGCGCATCCCCATCGAATCCTGCCGGCTGTGGTCGCCGGAGGATCCGTTCCTCTACACGCTCGAAGTGAAAAGCCCCGGCGATGCCCTCCAAACGCGCTTCGGCATGCGTGAATTCAAGTTTGATCCGGTGACGCGCAAGGCCATGCTCAACGGCAAACCGTACTTCATGCGCGGCACCAACATCACGCTCTATCGGTTTTTCGAGGACCCCAACCGCGGCAACCTGCCATGGGACGAGCAATGGGTGCGCCAGTTGCATCGCCAGATCAAGGACATGAATTGGAATTGCCTGCGTCACTGCATCGGGTTTCCGCCGGAAATGTGGTATCGCATCGCCGACGAGCTAGGCATCCTCGTCCAGGACGAGTATCCTATCTGGTTCGGCGGACCCGGTTGGAGCGTGTGGCCCAAGGAGCTCAAGCGTGAGCAACTCGCGCTTGAATTCACCGAGTGGATGCGCGAGCGCTGGAACCACCCGTGCGTCGTCATCTGGGATGCCAGCAACGAAACCATCAGCAGCGAAACCTCGCCCGCGATCCGCCAGGTGCGCGCCCTGGATCTGTCAAACCGACCGTGGGACAACAGCTACTCCGCCCCGCTGGAACCCGGCGACACCTTCGAGTCGCATCCCTATCATTTCATGAATTCCGGCTTCAAACTGCGCAACCTCGCCGGGGAAAGTCCGGTGCCGCAGGGCAGCGCGCTCAAGAATGATGACAAGCACCCGGTCATCATCAACGAATACGGCTGGCTCTGGCTCAACCGCGACAGCACCCCCACCACTCTAACAAAAGACCTCTACAAAAACCTGCTGGGACCGGATTCCACACCCGCCCAACGGCTCGAGCTTTATGCGCGGTACCTCGCCGCTGAAACCGAGTTCTGGCGCGTCCACCGCAAGGTCGCCGCCGTCATGCACTTCACCGCCCTCGGGTATTCGCGGCCCGACGGCCAGACCAGCGACCACTGGCTTGATGTCGAAAAACTCACCTGGGAACCCAACTTCCAACATTACGTGCGGGATGCTTTTGCCCCCGTCGGGCTGTGCGTGAACTTCTGGAAAGACAGCCTCAACATCGGTGAAAAAGTCAAGGTTCCCGTCATCCTCATCAATGATCTGGACCAGCCATGGACGGGCCCGGTCGCACTGGTTGTTAGAAAGGGTGACCAAATCATCTCGCAGGTCAAACAAGACTGCCGCATCGAGCCGCTCGGGCGCACCGAACTGACCTTCGATATCACCCTGCCCGCTGATGCCGGCCGCTACACGCTGGACGCGGAATTGCACGGCGCCAATGACCAACCGGTCCACAGCGTGCGCGTGGTCGAGTGCATCGACCCCGCCATCGCGCTGCGCGCGCTGGGCCTGGCGCATCAAAAACCGGCGACGGCCTCGTCGAGCGTCACCGCCAGAAACCGTCGGCACAGCCCGAATTTGGCGGTCGATGGCAACCCGGCAACGTATTGGTCGTCGGACTCGGTGGATCCTTCGTGGCTGGCTGTGGATCTCGGCGCCATGAAAAAAATCAGCCGGGTGTGTATCAACTGGGAAACGGCGCATGCGAAAGCCTTCACGATCCAAGTTTCACCCGACGGCCAGACCTGGACCGAGGTCTACAAGAACGACGCCGGCCAAGGCGGCATCAACGACATCCGCATCGATCCGGTAAGCACCCGCTGGGTGCGCATGTTAGGCAGCAAACGCGCCACCGAGTGGGGCTATGCCCTCCGCGAACTTCAGGTGTTTGAGTGAGAATGGGCGGGCGGGCGCACCGCCGCGCTCCATTATCGGTGCAGGAGAAATTCATCAAGGGTCGTGCCTATGTCCTTGGCGATCTGTCGAAGTAATACTGGTGACACATCTCTGCCTGAATGGTTTGGCACGGTGGTTGCTCGTCCGTCAGGGTGGCGGTATTGCATGTGTGATCCACGCTGGCGAATGAGCACGAAGCCTAATGCCTCCAGAATACGGCAAATCTCACGCGGTTTGAGCACGGGTGGCTTGGGCATAACCTACGCGGCCACAGTGATGCTTTGCGTGCCAACGAATTCGGCGTCCAGATCCGGTTCGCCATCCTCAAGAATCATCTCAATGACCTCGTGTAAATTGCGCTGCAACTCGTCGAGGGTCTCCCCCTGTGAGTGTGCGCCGGCAAAACCTGGCACGTATCCCACGTAAAGTCCTGTCTCAGAGCATCGCTCCACAACTGCAGTATAGGCTCTCATTCAGCGGAAGTCTGGAACAGCATGGGCTCGATGTCAAACGCGTTTCTTTGCATCCTGTTTCTTTGTACTTGGAGTGAGTTAGCGGGGCGGTTGGGTGGCTTCGATCGGCTTGTCATCCCTGGTGCAAATCTTTGAATACCAATCGTTTCTCCACAATTGGAGAATGAGGCGCATGGATATGCATGATACGCATTGCTTTTGGCGGAGCGGGCATTAATCTTGCGCTACCCACCAATCACAGCATGATCAAACGCATTTTTCAACAGGCCGCAGGCGCTGCCATTTTGGCTGCCGCACTTGGGATCACACCCACTGCCCGTGGCGCTGAGCCAGCCGCACCGCCAACGGCTCAACTGCGCTTTGACTTTGAAACCGGCGACCTGCAAGGTTGGAAAGTCGTCGAAGGCCAGTTCGGCCGGGTGGTGACCGACCGCCCGGAATATCACAACAAAGGCGCTTATGCCTCGCGCCAGGGGAAGGCCCACCTGTCCACGGTCGAGGGCGCCAACGGGGCTCCCGCCGATGCCCAGTGCGGCGTGATCGAGTCGCCGGTATTTACGTTAGACGCGCCGCCAATCTCGTTTCTCATCGGTGGCGGCACGGCCCAGGACACCTACGTCGCGCTGTGCACAC
>JBILFE010000131.1:0-7665 GCA_044351705.1 Luteolibacter sp.
ATGTTAAATGGCACCAACACCTATTCCGGGGAAACCCTGATCAGCGGCGGCGTGCTGCAAGCTCAGGATGGCACCGGCATCAACAGTGACAGTCATATCAACTTTGCCGGCGGCGTGCTCCAGTCCAACGGTGACTTCACCCGCATGGTCGGCACCGACCCGAGTAAAGTCCAATGGACCGGATCGGGTGGTTTTGCGGCCGCGGGTGGCGTGCTTAATGTGAGCCTCAACGATGGTTTCAGCCAGGACGCTGCCACTCAAAAGTGGGCCAGCGACAGCTTTGTGCCCACCGGCAGCAGTTTGCTGTTTGGCTCGGCAAGCGCAACCGATAATGTGAATTTCAAAAACAACATCGACCTCAATGGCGGCAACCGCAGCATCATGGTGATGGCCAACGCCGCTATGGCGGCGACGGACACCACCGTGGCCTATGCCGCGAATGTTGATACCGCCACCCTCACCGGCGTGCTGTCCAACGGCAGCTTGACCGTGGGGGATGCCACACACACCGGCATCCTGATTCTAACCAACGCCAATACCTATGCCGGCGGCACCATCGTGGCTGGCGGCACCCTGGCACTGGCCCGGTCTTACAAGACCGACGGCACCACGGTTATTTCCACCGGCAGCCTCAATGCCACTGGCGTGATGAACATCGTCGGCGGTGCGAGCCTGGACATATCCCAGACTGGCAACCAAGCTGTTGGAGACCTTTCCGGTGCCGGCACCGTCAATCTCGGCGGTAATACCCTGACGCTCAATCAAGCTGGAGCATCCACCTTTTCCGGCGTGTTCGCAGATGGCGGCATCGGCGGCGGCAGCGGCGCGGGCATCATCAAAAAGGGGCCTGGCACGCTGGTCCTCACGGGCACCAACACCTACACCGGCACCACCTTGATCGATGCCGGCGTGCTGGTGCTCTCCGGCACTGGCAGCCTAACGAGCCCGACGATCCAGATTTCCGCAGGTGCCACCTTGAACGATTTTAGTGGCGGCCTTGCCTCCAACACCGTGGCGACCGTTGACGGCACGCTCGCTATAACGATCAGCGACGCGATCGACACCCTCAATGGGAGCGGTTCGGTGCAACTCACCGCACCGGCCATTCTAACCGTGAAGCAAGGCGCGTTCGCGGGCGTTATCTCCGGCGACGGCAACTTGACCAAAACCTCACCAGGCCTGCTGACACTAACCGGTGCCAACACCTACACCGGCACCACCCTGGTCGATGTCGGCACGCTGACTCTCTCCGGCACTGGCAGTCTGGCCAGCCCGGTGGTCAATATCACCGCGGGCGCCACCTTGAACGACCTCAATGACGGGCTATCCACCGGGGCGACGCTCACCAACCACGGCATCCTCAACATTGCTGCCGCCAATGACACCATCACCGCATTGGTCAACACCGGCACCATCAACGGCACCGCCACGCTGACGGCGCTGACCTACGCGCTCAACGGCGGCTCGGTCGTCAACGCCAACCTCGGCACCGGCACCGTCACCGCCAAGGACAGCGTCGCCCTCAACGGCACCAGCGCCGCGGAAACCTTCCATGTCCAGACCGGCACCACCACGTTAGGTTCCGCCGAACGCCTGCTGGACACCACCGATCTAACCATCGACTCGGGGGCGCTGCTCAAACTCGGCGGCAATGAGAAAATCGGCTCGCTCTTCGGCGGCGGCGAAGTGTCCGTGCAGCTTGGCACGCTGAGCGTGGACGACGGCTCCTTCTCCGGGGTGATTTCCGGCACGGATACGGCCTACGGCCTCACCAAGGTCAGCGGCGGCACCCTCACCCTCTCCGGTGCCAACACTTATACCGGGTCGACCCTGCTCAAGGCCGGCACGCTCACGCTCACCGGCAGCCTGGCCAGCCTCGTGGTCAACGTGTTTTCAGGCGCGACGCTCAATGACGTATCCAGCGGCCTCTCACCACTCGCCGCGCTCAACAATGACGGCACCCTCAACCTGACCTTGGACGATACGGTCGCCTCGTTAGTCAACACCGGCAACATCAACGGCCCCGCCACCCTCACCGCCGCCACCTACGCGCTCAACAACGGGTCGCTCATCAACGCCAATCTCGGCACCGGCACCGTCACCGCCAAGGACATAGTCGCCCTCAACGGCACCAGCGCCGCGGAAATCTTCCATGTTCAAAGCGGCACCACCACGTTAGGCTCCGCCGAGCGCCTGCTCGACAGCACCGATCTAACCATCGATACCGGGGCCACCCTCACGCTCGGCGGCAATGAAAAGATCGGCTCCCTGTTGGGTGACGGCAACCTGCAGAATGCAGGCGGACGCCTAACCCTCGATGATGGCAATTTCTCCGGGGTGATCTCCGGCACGGGCGGCCTGACCAAGGTTACCATTGGCGACCTAATCCTCTCCGGCGCCAACACCTACACCGGCACCACCTGGGTCGATGTCGGCTCGCTCACACTCACCGGATCCGGCAGTCTGACGAGCCCAACAATCACTATCACCGCGGGTGCCACCTTGAACGATCTCAATGGCGGCCTCGCCACGGGGGCGGCGGTCACCAACCGCGGCACCCTCAACATCGCTGCCGCCGATGAAACCATCGCCGCGTTGGTCAACTTCGGCACCCTCAGCGGCACTGCTACCCTCACCGCCGGCACATACGCTCTCAACGGCGGCTCGGTCATTGACGCCAATCTTGGTGCCGGCACCCTCACCGCTAACGGCAGCGTCGCCCTCAACGGCAGCAGCGCTGCGGCATCCTTCCTTGTCCAGACCGGCACCACCACCTTGGGGGCCGCCGAGCGCTTGCTCGATACCACTGCCCTAACCCTTGACGCGCTGGCCACCCTCAAGCTCGGCGGGGACGAGAAGATCGGTACGCTCAGTGGTGCGGGCTTGCTGGATAACCAGGGCTTCCGCCTCACCCTCGACGGCGGGAATTTCGGCGGAGTGATTGCCGGCACCGGCGGCCTGACCAAGGTTTCTGCCGGCACCCTGACCCTCTCCGGTCCTAACACCTTCAGCGGCACCACCCTGCTCGATGCCGGTGCCCTGGTGGTGACCGGCTCGCTGGCCAGCAGCGCGGTGGTCACCGCCCCGGCCACCTCCCTCACCATGGGTGCCGGCGGCTCCCTCAGTAGCGATGTCCTATCAATCCATGGCACGATCACCGTGGCTGACAGCACGAGCCTGCATTACACCACTCTAACCGGTGGTGGCATAATCGACAACCTCGGATATGTGTTCGTCAATCCTGCGGGTTCCACGGTCGGCGGCTTCCTCACCTTCACCGGCGGATTCACCAACTATGGCAACTTAACCCCCGGCTACTCGCCGGGTCTGATCACCTACGGCGGCCCCTACATCGAGGGCGGCCCGCTGGCCGTCGAGTTGGCAACCACCACCCCCATCACTGGCCACGACCAAGTACGCGTCGGCGGTAGCGTCAGCCTGCTGCCCACCTCCACCCTCGTCGTGCAAACCTATAACAACGCGCTGCCAGTGCGGGGCTCCATCTATCAGGTTATCGCCGACACCGCCGGGGGCATCAAGCCGGTCAGCGGGGCTTTCGGCAGCGTGAGCTTCGACGTTGATGGCGCGCTGGGCGCGTGGGCTCCCGTGGTGAATGCCGCGGCGCTCTTCGACCAAGCGACCGGGCGCGTGATCGCCACCGGCCTCAATGGAGCCACCAGCACTTTCGCCGATCTCGGTGCCAGCGGCAACCAGCGGCGGGCGGCCAGCGCGCTCTTTGACACGGCGACGGGCTTGGTTGGCCCCAACCAGATTAATACCACAACTCCCGCCGGCGCGCTGGCGCTGCAACTCATCACCGCCCACGCCAATTCCCCAGACAATCTGGCACGCTTCACCCCGGAGTTTTACGGAGCCTTGGTTGACTATGCGTTTGGCAACGACCTCGCAGTGTCCAATCTTCTGCTCGACCGGGTTTCCAATCTAGCCAACTTGCCGGGCACCACGGCGGATGGCTTCTCGCTTTACACCGGCGTGATGCAGCAACAAGCCGACACCGCCGACCATGCGGATATCGACCGCACCGACATTTACCTTGGCGGCGATTATGCGGCCACCAAGGATATGAGTTTCGGCCTGCTTGTGACCCAGAACAACGGGGATATATCCGCGACCTATGGCAATGGAGATGTTTACGGCACGAGCGTTGACGCTTACTTCAAAAAAAGTTTTGAGCCACGCCTCAACCTCGTGGGTCGTCTCGGCTACGGTGGCTACAACTACGACATGCGCCGCAGCACCACCGACATCATGCAGGCCGTGGGCGAAACCGACAGCTCCGTCTTCACCGGCAGCCTGGGCGTGAGCTATCTGGGCTGGACTTGGGGTGAGCTGAGTCTAGCGCCCCGCGCTGACCTGACCTATTCACACGTATCGGTGGATGGCTTCACCGAGACCGGTGCCAATGATCGCCTTGAACTCGATTCTTGCAATGCCAACCACCTCATCGCTCAATGCGGAACGTCTCTGGTGTGGGCCACTAAATTGGCCGGTCGCCATTTCAGCACCGAACTCAATGTTGGCATCGCGCAAACCCTCGCACAAAGCCAGGACGACCAGCAAGCAACGGTTGTGAACGCGCCGACAGCCCGCTTTAACCAAACCTTCGAGGACGATGACGAGACCCGTGTCACCTACGGCCTGCGCTTCGGCTACAGCGTGTGTGACAGCGCCGCGATCTATGCCGGCTATGAAGGACGCGCCTCCTCAGACACCAACGACAACTTTAATGCCGGAATTCGCGTGAGCTTCTGATTCAACGGAATCATGACCGCAAGTGGATGAACAACTCATCATGGGGAGCTTGGGCTCCCCAGCGGGGGATTGCCAGTGCCTGAATCTCTAATTATTGGCGGTGCCACGACTCTGCGATGGACAGGAAAGGATAGGTGACGCATGCTGCGGCCGTGCCCCATGTCCATGTCAATCTAGCCGAGCGGTCGTATGATGTGCTGGTCGAACCCGGCCTTCTCAAGCGAGCCGGTGCGGTCATCCATGCAGCCGGCCTCAACGGCCGCGCGGCCGTCATCAGCGACTCACGGGTGGCCCCATTGCACGCTGGCGTGTTGCTCGAATCACTCGCGGCCGCTGGATTGAGCCCCAGCCTGCACGTCATCCCAGCCGGAGAGGCCTCCAAGTCGATGGCACAAACCGAGGCCCTATGCCGGGCGATGATACGCGATGGCCACGACCGCCGCTCGCTGGTGGTGGCTCTTGGCGGCGGGGTGGTCGGTGATCTGGCAGGCTTCGTGGCAGCGATCTTTTTCCGTGGCATCCCCTTCGTCCAAATCCCCACCACCATCGTCGCCCAAGTCGATTCCTCGGTGGGCGGAAAAACCGGCGTCAATGTCGACGAAGGCAAAAACCTGTTAGGGGCGTTTCATCAACCGCGGCTGGTATTGGTCGATCCGGAAACCCTGCGCACACTCCCAGCCCGCGAGTTCCACGAGGGCTTTGCCGAGGCCATCAAACATGCCGCCATCCGCGACGCCGCGATGCTCGATGATCTGGCCGCCCTGGATCCCACGAACCGTGACGTTGCCTCCGACTTGATCGCCCGCAACATCGCAATCAAGGCACGCATCGTGGAAGCGGACGAACATGAAACCCGCGACATCCGCGCCCTGCTCAACTTCGGCCACACCATCGGCCACGGCATCGAAGCCGCGATCCCGTATGGCGAAATGCTCCACGGCGAAGCCATTGCGCTGGGCATCCGGGCCGCGCTGTTTCTTTCGCAGCGCCACTGCAACCTGGCACCCGCCGCCAGCAGCGCGGTGCTGCAATTGCTGGCCAAATATCAACTGCCGCTGGTGCTTGCGGATAACCTCGCCACCGTAACCATCATGGAAAAACTCGCGCGCGATAAAAAATTTGCCGCCGGCAAAATCCGCTTTGTTTTGTTAGACTCGCCGGGCAATGCGCGGGTGAGCGATGCGGTGACGCTGCCTGACCTGCGCGATGCGATCAATCATCTGCGCGGCGCCTGGGAATGACCGCATCATCTCCGCTCAAACGCTTCGTCTAACGCTTTATCAGCCAGCACCCAATCCTCCGCCAGCACCCGGAAAATTTCAAATTGGCGTCGATCGGTCCCCTCCACGCGGCGGATTTCGAGTGTTGCGCGGGCAAACGACTGCCCGTCTTGCGACCACATCAAGTCCATCGCACGATGCTGGGCTGAGCCCACCTTGCAATAGCCCACCAACACCTCGTCAATGTCAGGAGACGCCAGTGAGTAGGCCGCCCATTTTTGATCGTCCGAGAAGGGACCATTGAAATAATTGTCCTTCGCCACATAGACGCGAACGACAGCCGATTCGGCTTTGCTGGCCAGCAGGTCTGCCCACGATGGCACCACCGATCTGGCAAACGCGTCAAAATCCAACTTCCACGCACCTTTTTCATCGGGAGTGATAAAGGCCAAACGATCCTTCGGCTTGCCCTTGGCCGCAAAGATCACCTGTACCCCTTCGAGCGTGAGGTTGTTCTTGTCGATGCTGCCCAACCAAGTGTAGTTGGCAATTTCGCCATCCACTGTCTTCATGGCGGATAAATAATCCACCACTTGCTGCGCGGTCATGGTCCCCGTGCGCACCAAACCATTTACATCGCTCGGATTGCGCAATGCCAGCGCCTTTTTCACCAGGGCCAAAGTCTCCCCTTCGCTTGGCGACTTGAACTTGGATACCAACCGGACTTGAGCATCCGCGGCCACCCGGTCCCTTTCGGTCGTGTCTTTTTTGCGCTGCATCAACGGACGCACCCAAAGGGCGACCGCCACCATCACTGCCGCCAGTGAAATGAGCCCAATCGCGATGGTCAAGCCAATGCTGTTCAAGCGCCGGGATTGGTGACGCGGATCCCGATGACTGCCGCGCTGGCCCCGATCACGCCGTGAGTCACGCCGCGTGGCATGGCGGCCCCCCCCCCGCATCCTCGCCAGCTTTCCAACATCCGGGGCGGACCCCGGCTTGCGGGCTGAGCGTCCGGTCTGAATGCCAAGTTGAACACTTCTGGGTTTCATGGACAATGTGGGGAAATTAACGAACGGATCCTAACCCTTGATTCACCTCGGATACAAGGTGATCCGCAACCGGTCATAGCGGTCTTTGGGCCGGAACAACCAACCCGGACTACGGTCTAGCAACTCGTAGTCCTTCAACTGGAACACCTTGAGAAACTGGTTGCTGTTGGGCTCATAGCCTTCCTTGTCGCCGGTGAAATTGCCGCGAATGCGGTACTCATAGTTGTTATCGTAAGCATAACGCCGCCCTGCCGGGCCGTCCTCCGGCAGACGATCCGGATTCATTTTGCCGCGTTCATCGAAAATGACCAGCTGCGCCCGACGCCACGGCTGCCGCGGCTTGCGCAAATACCCCCAGAACCGCGTCTTTTCCACATAATACCGCCTGCCATAATAGAAATCCCCGGTCGGCTCACTGGCGATCTTCGCCTCACGCTCCGCCACCGAGGGGCCGCCCATATTGCCGCTCCCCATCATGGAGTTGCCACAATGAGTCAGGGCCCAACACCCCACCACCCCTAGCAGCAAGCGAATGACATCCTTCAGCACGGCCGCAATCTACAACCGCACCTCCCGACCCGGCAAGCACCGAAATCGATAGCACCGAAATCAGGACCCCG
>JBILFE010000696.1:0-2598 GCA_044351705.1 Luteolibacter sp.
TCACGGATTTTTTGGTCTGGATCTTCTCACCATTTGCAACTTCGGTGAAGTTGCAAATGAAACCTATTTCAATCCGTGTAATCTGTGAAATCTGTGAAATCTGTGAAATCTGTGGTTAATCTATCGGATATTTTGACATAGACTACGGATTTCGGGCCGAAACACTGATTGCCACTGATACCACTGAGAAGAATTTTATGATTATTTCAGTGGTTTCAGTGGTCCTCAGTGCATTCAGTGGTAAAAATCGTCACGCAAAATCATAAAATCCCGTTAACTTGACTCGCATGAGCACCGGGGCGGCCACAAGGGCTTCAGTGGTAAAAATCGTCATCCACAATCCCAAAAAAAACCATAGCTTGGCCGCACCATTCAGGGAATGGAACATGGTCGCCCCCGTGGCCATTTTGCAAGCGTGACGGTAAGGGCGCTCATGCGCTGCGAGTTGGAGTTGAGTCAACCGAGGTCTGAACGCCACAGTCGTCATCGCAGATGGCCTATTCGAGATCGAGCAGTGCTTTGGCCTGGAATATTTATCACGGCTTCTCCAGCATGATGGCAAGGCTTTCGGTGGTGCGGATCACGACCTTTTCCCCGGCCTTCCGCTTGGTTAGATCGACATCCTTGCGGACACTGGCCTTTTTGGAGGTGCCATCCGCAAACCGCAGCGTGACCTGGCGTGCCTTCAGGTCGATGGCGGTGATGGTGGCCGTTGTCTGATAGGTTTCGGCGCTGACGAGGCCGGGCTTGGCCCCGACCGGGGCCAGGGCGATGACGCCGACATTGCCGTCGCGGGTTTTTTCGCCCGGCTTGGCCATGCGGACGACGAGTTGCTCGGTGAGGGTCACCTTGAACTGGTCGCCGATGCGGATTTGATGGATGTTGACGACCTCCGGCCCGGCCTTGACGAGGAGCTTTTCCTCCTTCGGGGTGACCAGGGTGAGCTTGCGTTTGGCGACGTCGATGGCGGTGACGGTGGCCCGCACCTGGGTGGTCCGGACGACCTCGCCGCCGGGCACGCCGTGCCGGGTCGTGGTGGTGATGTTTGATTCGGACGGGGTCGACGTGCAGGCAGCCATGGCCATGACGATGGGCAGGATCAGGAGGTGACGGAATTTCATGATTGGTTTGGGGGTTGGAGGGATCGTTAGTCACCATACCTGCAAGCGCCGCCGCGTCAAATGTTGTTTGGCCTTGCGGGAAATACGCTTGACGCTGCGGGGCCCTCACAGCAGCTTCCAGCGATTGCCTGTGGGGCCGTGCGCGAGGTTGCCAGCCGGCCGGCAGGCAGCAACCCTCCCGCCATGAAAAACCTCCCCGGCAACCCGCCGCCAAACCAACAAACCATCCGCCAGTATGAGCAATAATGATAGAGCCGCAGTCGAGAAACTGCATTCCGTGTACGGCCAACTGAGGCAGGAAATCGGTCAGATCATCGTCGGCCAACAATCGGTGATTGAACAAGTCCTCATGGCGGTGTTCTGCCGCGGCCACGCCCTGCTGGTGGGGGTGCCCGGGCTGGCCAAAACGATGCTGGTGTCGACCCTCGCGCAGGCGCTGGACCTGAGTTTCCGCCGCATACAATTCACGCCGGACCTGATGCCGGCGGACATCACCGGCACCGACGTGCTGGAGGTGGACCCGGAAACCGGGCGGCGCAGTTTCCGTTTTGTGCAAGGACCGGTGTTTGCCAACATGCTGCTGGCCGATGAAATCAACCGCACCCCGCCCAAAACCCAGGCGGCCTTGTTGGAGGCGATGCAGGAGCGGCATGTGACGGTGGGCGAGCGCACGCTGCATTTGCCGGCGCCGTTTTTCGTGCTGGCCACCCAAAACCCGATCGAACAGGAAGGCACCTATCCGCTGCCCGAAGCCCAGTTGGACCGCTTCCTCTTCAACATCGTCGTCGATTACCCGAGCGAAAGCGAGGAACGCGAGATCATCCGGCGCGTCACCGGCCCGTCCACCGCGAGCGTGTCCCCATCCATGACCGCGCAGGACATCCTGCAACTCCAGGAAATTGTCAAACGCGTGCCGGTGGGCGACCATGTGATTGACTTCGCCGCGGCGCTCGCCCGTGCCACCCGCCCCAAGGCCAAAGAGGCCCCGGATTTTGTCCGCGAAATGGTCGCGTGGGGCGCGGGCCCGCGTGCCGGCATCGGTTTGATCTCCGCCGCCAAGGCCCATGCCGTGCTGCGCGGCCGCTTTCATGCTTCCACCCGCGATGTGGCGGCGGTGGCCGCCCCCGTCCTGCGCCACCGCGTCCTAACCACCTTCAATGCAGAAGCCGCAGGCGTCACCAGCGATGAAATCATCCAACGCCTGCTCACCAAGCTGGCGCCGCGGGAGGACATCAAGGTTTAAGCACTAAATTCTAAGCAATAAATTCTAAACAGAAGAGGAGGCGCGAAAGTGGCCACACTAGACTGCAAAACACACTGAATATTCTAAGCACTAAATTCTAAGCATTAAATTCTAAACGGAAGATGAGACGCGAGACTGCGCTACACATGACTTCAAGACTGCAAGACTTCAAGACACAAGACACAAGACTTCAAGATACAGAAAAGAGCAGGCACCGCGCCGGGCTTCTTCTCT
>JBILFE010000697.1:0-2597 GCA_044351705.1 Luteolibacter sp.
GGCTGAGGCACCGCCGGCAGAGCGTTTGGCTGACTGACATCTTGATTGTCAGACTCAAGTTATGTTGCCAGGAGCGGCGCGGTATTCGATGACCCGGACTTGTTCGGTGGTGACCAGGCCGCCTTGCAGCATCGCGTCGAGGAGCGGCAGGAATTGTTGGATTTTGTCATCGGCATCGACGATTTCGATGACCACGGGCAAGTCCATTGAGAGGCGGAGGATTTTGGCGGTATGCAGGCGGCTGGACTTGCCGAAGCCCATCGGCCCGCGCAGCACGGTGGCACCGGCAAGGTGTGATTCGCGCGCCTTGAGCACAATCGCCTCATAGAGCGGTTGGTGGTTCCAGCGGCTGCTTTCGCCGATGAAGATGCGCAAGAGGGTGGCGTCGCGGGGGATTTGCATGTTAGATTCCTTTGTTGGAGTTGAGGATGGCGGCAAGGAGATGGCCGAGCCAGACGGCGGCCATGCAAACCGAGAACGAGAGCACGGTGTTGGCGCCGGCCTTGAACCATTCGCCATCGCGCAGCAGGGAGAGGGTTTGCAGGCTGAAGGAGGAGAAAGTGGTGTAGCCGCCGCAGATGCCGATCATGAAAAAAACGCGGGCACCGGGTGCCACCAACCAGCGGCCGTCCGGACCGGTGAGGGTGGCGAAAAAGCCAATGGCCAGCGAACCGGAGACGTTAACGGCCAGGGTGCCCCAGGGAAAGGACTCGCCGATGCCGTTGGCCACCGCGCCGGAGAGCAGATAGCGCAAGCCGCTGCCGAGGCCGCCGCCGAGGATTGCTAAAATGAGATTCATGGATGTGCTGCGTTGGGTGTTGCCGCGGACATGAGCCCGGATGACATGAAGGTCATCCCATCTTTGCCGCCGCCGCGCAAGCGCCATCAACCGCCGCAGGGCGATTGGCTTGCAGGCGAGTCCTTTGGCTGGAATCCAACGATCAAACCCGTGGCGGATTTTTTTTCGCGGACTTTTCCCTTGGATTGCCGCCAATGGCCGCTTATGGTCCGCGCGGCGAGAGCCTTCCCTTCATGGTCAAAAAAGATTTCACCATTCTCAACAAGCTAGGCATTCATGCCCGCCCGGCGGCGCAATTCGTGAAAATAGCGAACCGCTTTGAGGCGGATATTTTTGTCGAAAAGGACGGCGATGAGATTGACGGCAAGAGCATCATGGGCCTGATGATGCTCGCCGCCGGCCATGGCTCGGTCATCACCGTCACCGCCGAGGGTTCCGATGAAACCATTGCCATTGAAGCCATCGCCGGCTTGATCGACCGCAAGTTCGAGGAAAACTGAGCGCCCCATCCGGCATGGCATGAATTGCCACAAATCCGCGGTTTCGGCAATTTATGCCTTGATAGACCGGTGATTTGGCCTCAGTTTGCGAGTGGCACATGGTAGCGAGCACACACCAAACGGAGGTCATTTTCGAGGGGATCCCGGCCTCGCCCGGCATCGCCATCGGTCCGGTGCACGTCAGCGCGCGCGGGTTTTCCGCGCCGGATGTTTTTGAAATCAGCGCCGACGAAGTCCCCCGCGAGCAAGAGCGCTTCCGGAGCGCCATCAGCCTAACAAAATCACAACTGACCGAGCTGCAAAACCGGCTTGAAAACATATCCGGTGACACCCAGAGCGGGATATTCGAGGCGCATCTCATGATGTTAGAAGACCCGGTGGTCATTGGGCAAGTCATCGACGCCATCGCCAAACGCTGCCAAAACGCCGAGTACGCATACTACGCCGTGATGCAGACATTCCTGGAGGGCATGCGGCGCATCCCGGATCCCTACCTGCGCGAACGCACCCTCGATTTCGAGGATGTGTCCCAACGCGTGCTGAGAAACTTCCAGGCCGAGACCGAGGTCCGCCCGCAGGGGCCGGAGGGGACCCACATTCATATTGCCTATGATCTAACGCCATCGGACACCGCAGGCATGGACCGCCGGCAAGTCCTGGGTTTTGCCACGGAGCAGGGCAGCGTCAACTCGCACACCGCGATTCTGGCGCGGGCCTTTGGCATCCCTGCGGTGGTCGGACTCACCGGTTCGGTCATCGGCGTCACTGCGCTTGCCTCGGCCATTCTGGATGGCTACGCCGGCAAGCTCATCCTGCATCCCTCTCCGGCGACCCTCGAGCACTACCGCCAGCTTCATCTAGCCAAAGAGAAAATCCGGCTGGCGTTGGATGCCAACCGGGATGCGGCCACCAAGACGCTCGATGGCCACATTCTAACGGTTTCAGCCAACATGGAACTCATCGAGGAACTCGAGCTTCTGACCCATTGCGGGGCCAAAGGCATCGGCCTCTATCGCACCGAGTTTCTCCTCCTCAATGGCAGCCAGATTCCCAGTGAGGACCTGCAAGCCGGGGCCTACACCCATATTGCCAGGGCGGTGGCGCCGCACGCCGTGATCATCCGCACGCTGGATGCGGGCGGCGACAAGCTCCCCGTGGAACCCCTCACCGAGCCGGAACCCAATCCCTTCCTGGGTTGGCGCGGCATCCGCGTTTCCCTTGCCCGACCCGCCATGTTCTGCGACCAACTCCGCGCCATTCTGCGCGCCAGTGCCTTTGGCAAGGTCTCGGTCATGTTT
>JBILFE010000698.1:0-2586 GCA_044351705.1 Luteolibacter sp.
GCTCCGCTTGAATGAACGCGGGGAGTATCACCTCGGTGGAAAACTGATTCCTTATCCCACGCTGCTCAAAGCGTTCGCCGCACCACCTGACGTTGCGCAGCGCGACGAAGACGGAAAACTCGTCGTCACCGCCACCATCGACGGGCGCGAGATGACCGGGCCACGCTGGCTGGGCGTGAAACTACCCGCAGGCGCAAAGCCGACGGATCCCGTCTATCAATCCCGCCTCAGGCAAATCGCGGCCGCAGCGGACCAAATGGGACTCCGGCACGCGCTGTTTCCCGAGGCGGCCAGCAAGTCGGACCAGTGAGCTCGACTTCTCCTTTCCAGTCACCCGGTCTGGAGAGACAGCGGCATGCATTCCCCCCCGACTCGGTTCATTCGGATGCGGCCCAACATCCACTGAAACACCTACTTCGCAAGCTCCCACGGAGAGCCGGCTTCAGCCGCCGAGTTCCACTTTGACGCACTTCGCCCCCCAACTCCCCTCCCCCACCCCTCGGAATCCGTTTCCCGTCCCGGCGATTTTGCGCTAGAGCTCCTAAGCCGTCCGGGATGGACGGCTTCATCTCGCCATGCCCCACCCACCACTCCAATCCATGAACGGGTCAAGCGCCCGGGCTTCCTGCAATAGTGTCATGCCGCGTTGCTCAGATTGCATCACTAAATCAGTCAAGACAACATCGATAGGCTCTCGCTTTGCTAATTGGTCAAGAAGGATCATCTTGGCTGTTGTTTCATCTTCCGCGCATGAGTTGTGAAAAACGCATGGAATAGTAACATCGCGGGCGCGTAGGGCCAAGGGAAGTGGTTGTGCCTCAGGGGGCGCGGAGTTCCAGGTGGGGCCCCCTCTGGCAACGCGCGCTCCTCGCCGCTCGCCAAATGGCTGGATGGGGGCCGGACCGGCTGAAGCTGGCGCTCCACGAAGAAGGGACCTCCGCACCAGATTAGGGCGAGGGCGGCACGCCAGTTGAAAGCCTAGGGCGGGCGAAAGACTTTAGGGAAGCCATTCCGGGTGGAGGTCGAGGGAGATCGAGCGGACCCTTTCGGTCAGCGTGGTGGATTCGCCGCCAAGGCCCACCAGCCAACCGGTTTCAGCCCCGATGTCGTCGAGGAGGGCCTCGAGTTTCCGGGCATCGTGGAGGTTGGTGGCGCTGTTGGCCTTGATCTCGATGGCGATGCGGCGGTTTCCCCGGTCGAGGACGAGATCCGCTTCCTGCCCGGTGGCGGTGCGCCAGAAGTAGAACTGGGTGAAGGGCCGGGTGAGGCGTTCACGGCGGATGATGTCCTCGATGGCGAATCCTTCCCAACTCGCGCCACGGAGCGGGTGGTTGTCGAGATCCTGCGGGGTCGGGATATTCAGCAGATGATGCAGCAGGCCCGTGTCGCGCAGGTAAACGCGCGGGGACTTGACCAGACGCTTGCGAATGTTGCGGAAGAAAGGCGGCAGGCGGCGGATGAGAAAAACCCCTTCCAACAGGTCGAGACCATGTTGGACCGTGTGGTAACTGACACCGAGGGAGTTTCCCAAGGCTGAGAGATTCAGCAGTCCGCCTTGCTGGGCGGCCAGCATGGTCAGCAGCCTGCGGAGAAACAAGGCGTCCGGGCGGAAACCATAGGCGGCAAGATCGCGTTGCAAAACGGTGCCGAGGTAAGGCTCCCACCAAGTGCGGAAATCCCCGCGCAGGGCATCCGGGAAACCGCCGGCAAGCCAGTGGGTCGCGGTGGGCAGGCCGGTTTCCGCAGGAGTCAGAGGATCGAGTTCGAGCAGGCCGACCCGACCGGCGAGGGATTCGGATACTCCCCGAATGAGCGTCGGTTGCGCGGAACCCAAAACACAAAAATGACATTGGCGGGCGCCACGCCGCTCGTCTATGGCTCCCCGCAACGCGGGAAAGATCTCCGGGACGGTCTGCGCCTCGTCGAGGATGGTGAGGTCGTGAAGCTGATTCAGTTCATGCGCCGGATCCTCCGCAAAGCGCAGCCGAAGCAGCGGAGATTCAAGGTCCTTGTAGGCGGCGGACGGAAACGCCGCACGGGCCAAGGTGGTCTTGCCAACCTGCCTCGCACCGACCACGGCCACCGCAGGGAACTGTATGGACAGGTCCCTCAATCGTTGTTCCGCCAAGCGCTTCCAGTTCATGGGGGCATTTTAGATTTCTGCCTTCTAATTTGCAAGGAATAGTTTGCGCTGCTTCTTTTCGGCGCGCTGGGCAGGGGTGATGAAGACACACCGGCTGAAGCCAGCGATCCGTTAGAAAGTCCTCTCAGACCGTCCACGGATTGAGCACGGGCACATCGTCGGGAAAGTCTGCGGTGTTGCGGGTGACGATGGTGAGCTGGTGGTGAAGGGCCGTGGCGGCCAGCAGGCTGTCCATGAGGGGGAGCTTGCGGCCGGCGCGCTGGTGTTTGGCGTAGAAGCGCCCCCAGGCCAGCATGACGGGCGCATCCATGACGAGGAGACGGTTGGCGGCCCAGCGTTCGATCCGTTGATACCAGCGTTCGATCTCATGGCGGCGGTTGCCCACATCCATGAGGTGGATGCCTTTGAGCATCTCGCCCAAGGAAAGGACGCTGACATGTAGT
>JBILFE010000700.1:0-2585 GCA_044351705.1 Luteolibacter sp.
AATGAAAGAGGTCAGCTTCGCAAGCCGCGCGTGGTGCCGGCACGGCGTCCTTGGCCGGATGCCACGGGTGGGGGCTCGAATTTGAAGGATGAATTTTATTGGTGATTGGAACGGCGTGGGCTAAGGTGAGCGCCCCGCGAGGGAATTTATGGCGATACAAGGACAAGAACTGGCACGCGCTTGCGCGAAGGCGGCGGATGAAATCCAGGCGGAGAACATCCGCGTTTGGGACATGCGCGGCGTTTCGAATCTGACGGATTTCATGGTCGTCTGCGCGGGGTCCTCGATGCCTCACTTGCGGGCAATCCTACGCGACGTCTCCGGCTTGGTCCAGGAATGGCATGGCCTGCGTCCCTTCAATTCCGAGGGCAAGGCGGATACCCGCTGGGTGATTTTGGATTATATCGACGTCATGGTCCACGTCATGCATCAGGAAATGCGCGACTATTATGGCCTTGAGGAACTCTGGGCCAACGCCAAGGAAGTCACTTGGCAGGACGCGCCGCCTCCGCCGCCGCGCTAACCCGTTGTCCTGTCCATTTCGCAATTGATTTCACGCAGGCTCAAAATCAAGGTTGCCAAATTCAGATGCAGCCCCTAGTCTCTCCCGTCTCCGCCTCTTCAGGACAGGTGTCAGAGTGGTCTAATGAGCACGCTTGGAAAGCGTGTGTGGGCGTAAGCTCACCGAGGGTTCGAATCCCTCCCTGTCCGCCAAAGAAAGTCGTGAGGTAAGTAAGTTAGAAAGTAAAGAGGCAGGGAGGGATGAGAACCCTGCCGTGAGGCCGGGTTTGAACGCGGTGGTCGCTCGTAGCGACCTCGGAAAATTTTCGCGCAGCGCCAACTCGCATGGCCGGAGCGCAGCGGAGGCAATCCCTCCCTGTCCGCCAAAGAAAGTCATGCGGTAAGTAAGTTAGAAAGTGCCAAGAAAATGCACCGCTCCCAAATACCATTGAGTGTCGCCATAGGCCTCCTGCTGCTGGAGGTTTTTCCCAAGGATGAACGAGGTAAGATTCTCCAATAGGCAGAAGTCGTTGATTCCCGTGACTGTCAGTTTACAGGAGGACATTTTTTCGTCCGGCCACGGCTTTCGCTTGCATTGGCTGCGGCGTTCGTCCAGTGGTGGCGGAGTGACACACGCCGCTTGGATTCCGGGATTGCTGGCACTGCTGGCCATGTGCGGGCCGGTTTGCGCTGCGGCGGATGCCGCCGCCGCAGTGAGCGCGACGCACGCTGCCGACGGGCGCAGCATCAGCATGACGGCGCCGGGATGGAGCGGGATGCAGGGTGGCTTTGGCGCAAGCATCAGGGTCGCGGGGGAAACTCGCGAGTTGGCATCGGCCACCGGCACGGCGGTGGGGTCGGTGCGGGATCTAACGGAATCAACGCCTTACGGCGAGGCTGGGGTGGCGGAGATGACACTCCACTATGAAAACGAACAAGTGGACCTGTTGTTGCGGTTAGGCCGGGTGCCTGGCGTGCCGGGAGTCTTGGCGCAGGCCGGCATCCGCAATGGCGGAAATCAGTCGTTAGAGCTGGTCAGCCTGACGGCGCTCGATCTAACAATCAAGGCAGATGGACTTCCGGTGCAGTGGCTGATCACCGGTTTCCACAACCCGGTGTCGGCGGTCACCGCGCTTAGCGAACTGGCCAAGCCGTTGGACGTACATGAAGCGGGCGGCTTCTATCATAGCGAGGGCAAGGGTTTTTGGTTTGGCCCGGTGGGCACGCCGACGGCCTGCATCAACGCCCGTTTCTCGCCGGTAGCGGATGGTCGGGTGGTTTTCAATCTCACATCGGAGATGAGCGGTGCGCGGGTGGACCCCGGCGAAACCCGCTGGGGCCAGCAGGTTGTGTTGTTAGTGGAGCAGCCGGACCAGGCCGTGGCGCGCTGGTCGGAGTGGGTGGGCAAGACCCACGGTGCACGCACCACCAAGGGTGCCCTGACCGGTTGGAACAGTTGGAATTTCTTCAAAGGCAAGGATCCGCGAGGGGAGGTGCTCGACGTGGTGGCTGCGGTGCGCGAGTCCGGCGGGCGCTTGCGCCCCGGGGTGATCCAGATCGATGATGCGTTATACAACGGTCGGAGTATGCTGGATGCGCCGTGGTTGCCGGAGGTGGCGCAGCAAGTCGGCAAGATCGGCGCGCGCTTCGGCCTGCGGCTGGCATTCGAGCACGCCCCGAATCCTGAGGTGGCGGGTGTCCCGATGGAGATCGGGGAAATCACCGCCACGGTCCGCCGCGCCGTGCACAGCGGCTTCAGTTATCTGAAAGTCTCCTGCGATCCTGCGCTCAAGCGGGTGGCGGGGGAGAAGCGCACCGCCTTTGAAATCCAGCGCGACACTTGGTCGGCCATCCGCCAGGCCGCCGGCGAGGAGACCTATCTGTTGTTTTGCAGTCATAGCTATCGGCCTGAGCGTGCGGTGGTGGGTTGCGTCGATGCCAGCCGGGTCGGCCTCGATGCGGGCCGGCGCACGCTGCCGTCGGTCATCCTCGGTCTGCGGCCCTACGCCCCACTCAACGGTCGCTGGTTTGCGGTGGATAACGACGTGTATTATTTGACGGCGGAACCGGAGTTCTTGGTGGTG
>JBILFE010000699.1:0-2585 GCA_044351705.1 Luteolibacter sp.
GAAACTCAAATCGCTCATCCGCCGCGGACTCACCGCCGCTCCCGGCGGCCACCACTTGTATCGCTGGCTCACCGCCAAGGTCTTCGGCATGCAGGCCGGCATGGCCACCAAATGGTTCCGCGTCATTCCCAACCATGTCAAAGTCATGCAACACAACTTCGGTGCCACGGCCCGCGGGACGGTGATGTGGTGTTTCAACTGTGGTGCCACGCCGGCGCCTGCCTACGCCATGGCGCTCGCCACCGACCGGCCGGGCTTGCTCACCGATCAGGACGATCGCATGACCGGCCGCTATCTCGCCGTGTCGCGCCGCTTGCTCGCCACTCAAGGACCGGCCCTCGCCGCACTCGCCGCAGCCCCTGCCGGCCGCCTGGCAGAGCTGTTGGAAAAAATCCCCGCCGTCGGCGACGAACGCGCGGTGATGGCGGGGATCGGCATGACCTACTCCGCGTGTCACGAAACCGCCTTGCAAGCGCCGTGGTGCGGCACCATCGGCCTGATGTTTTCCACCGGCACGATGGAACACTACTCGCCGGAGCAGTTGGAGGAATGGATCGCGATGGTGGGCCAAGCGCTGCGGCCCGATGGCGTCTTGAGCCATGTCATGGACCACCGCGACCACCGCTGGCACGCGGACAAATCGCTGTCCCCGTGGTTGCAATACACCTTGTCGGAAGCCCAATTCTACCAGGTGATGGGTAACACGCTGGACTATCACAACCGCTGGCTCAAAAGCGACTGGGTCCGTTTTTTCGAGCGGCACGGTTGGGAGGTCACCTGCCGCTCGGTGATTGCCAACACACCGGACCTCATCCAAACCCCGCGCGAACTCCTCGCCCCGGCCTACCGCGATGCGCCCGAAGGCGATTTCGATTCCCTCGTGACCCACTTCGTGGCGAAGCGGCGGAGCTGACCGTTCGTCAACCCCTGCAATCGATGCGACCTTCCGGGCGATCCGCCCAATACGGTTTACTTAGCACTCTTGGTGGTTTGAGTAGAGGCTCTGGGCAGGATGGCCGGGCCGCCAACTGTCAACTACATAATGCCTGGCAATATATTCGACTGAAGGATTTCAAGGATTTCAAGGACCAGAATCTTTTCTGATCCTTTTGGCGGAAGAATTCCGCATCCACTGGCTGACAGGTGATGACAATATTCATCAGTCAGCAGCAACCCCAACATCGAACCAATCATGGGCGTCATCAACATCAATCCGGCGAACTCCACCAACACCTCCAACGAGGGAAACAACGACACCTCCTCCTACGAGAAGGACATCATCACCATCGTCCACGCCGAGTACCAGGTGAAGTGACGGATCTGACAAGTGGTAGATACACATATACTGGGTCAGATTGAACGCTGGCTCCGCGAAAAGAAGAAGGCGAGGCTGGCCGCCCCCCAATGTCGGCCACATCATCCGCAATATGAACCTTAAATCCCGTCTCAACGCTCGCACCCGGTCAAAGGTCCGGTGTCCTTTGCCGTAAGCCAAACAAAAAGACCATGAATACAACAACATCCATTCTTCTCATATTTAGTCTCGTTGCCATCCAAGGTATTCGAGCTGCTGAGCCACCCGCAGGGGTAAAAGAGCCTCTCATCGTGGTCGGCGCCCCTCCAACATTCGGCACCATCGATGGAATCGCGTTTGAGCATCGCTCTGTCCGCAATTTCGCCGTGGTCTATGACGTCTATATTTGCTATCGCGACCGAAGACCCACCGATTTCAAGATTGGAGAGCGCATTGAATATGGCTATTTGGGACCCGTGACTGCCACAGAGCCTGGCAGGGTAATTGACCGTATCCTGTTGACTCGCCCGGCGGGGGAAGACGTACGCTCGTACCATGAAGTTCCTTCGGAACTATATCGGGATGTCACCGAACCGAATCTTGGCAAACTTTCCCTGTCACAAACGCCATTTGCCCTGGTACGAAGGAGTTTCACGATCACCATTTTTTTGGAAGGCGGCGATGGTGCATACAGTTACATTGCCAACTGGATCATCGATCTCCAAAACGACCGCGTCCGCCGGGTTCTCGCCAATGGTGAGAGCGACGAAGGCGCTCCAGGTTTGTGGCACGCTCTAAAGAAGATCCAGCCACTGAAGATCGTTAACGCACCCAACAAAGAGGGCTAACCCCTGGCATGTCGGGCACCCGCAATCTCTTTCCAATCACATCTGGGCACCGTCCCTCTGGCCGGGTGCTGCATTTGAAGCATTCGCTACAAAAATGCACTTTACTCGACCATCCCGCACCGTTCTCATTGTGGCGATTCTGCTGATCTTGGCAATCGCCGCCGTGTTTTTCACGAGAGAAGAAGCAACGGAATCTGCGGAGGATCGAAACAGTGAGGAGCAGCCGAACCAGAGGACTAGGCCAACAGTTGAGGCATTTTCATATTCGAGAGATTCTGCACGTTCGAGACGGGTGGATCGAATAGAAAAGCTGATCAGAGGACAGTTCTCAGACGCTCAACAGGAGACGTTTTATCACGTAATTGATGGCCTCGCAGGCGAAAGCTACGAGGGCTACGGAGGGGATATAGCTGATAGTTATAGAGACAAGGGCCTGATTAATT
>JBILFE010000701.1:0-2583 GCA_044351705.1 Luteolibacter sp.
GTTTGATCTACCGTTGGCGGTGAAGGAAAGTTTCAGACAGGAATTGAAACTCCGCGATGGATCGCTTCTGATAGAATCCAAAATTCAAAATTCACCATTCAAAATCCGTCTTTGGGTGGATGCCAACCGCCCGGTGATTCACATCGAGGGGGAATCCAAGCAGGACATCCAGGCACAGGTCGGCTTGTCTGTCTGGCGCACGAAGGATCTCGACATGCAGAAGGAGTCGAACATCGGGTATCTCAGTGAGCTGAACACCGGGCCGGTCATGGAGAAAGCCGACACGGTGCTGCCCCAGAAGGACAACCGCATCGTTTGGTATCACCGCAACGAAGGGACGATTGTCCCTCTGGCGATGAAGCTCCAGGGCGTGGAGAGCCTGCTGCCGCTGGTGCATGACCCGATCCTGCACAACACGTTCGGCGGTGCGATCAGCGGCAAGGGCATGGTCCCGGCCGCGGCAGGCGAGGCGACACAGGCGCTCAAGACCGCGGCGCCGACCCGACGCCTGGAGATTGCCATCCATCTGTTAGGCGCGCAGACCGACACCGCGCAAGAATGGGTGGACAAACTTGACGGCATGGTCGCCGAAGAGCGCAAGACCGGTTTGGACAAGGCCTGGCAAGCGCATTGCAAGTGGTGGCAGGACTTTTGGAACCGCAGTTGGATCCATGTCAAAACACCGGAAGACGCCGCGCCGGCCACTGCGGAGCAGGTGGCCGCGCGGGTGAAGGATCGTGATGAATTGCAGTTGACCGGCACTAGAGGTCGGGGAAACCACATCCATCCCACCATCAGTGATGAGCCCGCCGGGCAGTTGGTGACGCGAGGTTACGCCTTGCAGCGCTTCGTGCTGGCGGCTTCGTGCCGCGGCGCTTATCCGGTCAAACACGACGGCTCGATCTTCACGGTCAACAACCGCAAGCGCGACAGCCTGATAGATGCGGATTTCCGCGTTCACGGCGCCAACTACTGGTTCCTGGACGCGGCGACGACGATGTACGGGCCGATGCTGCGCAGCGGCGACTACGATTTGTTGATGCCCTTGTTCAAGATGTACTGCGCGATGGTGCCGATGGCCAAAGAGCGCACGAAGCTGCAATACCATCATGAAGGGCTCTACATCCCGGCGACGGTCTATGCCTGGGGAACCTATCAGGAAAACGAATATGTCCGCTGGCTTTGGCATGGCGGTCTGGAACTGACCGCGAAGATGCTCGACTACTGCGAGGCCACCGGTGACGAGGCGTTCCTGCGCGAGTCGGTGCTGCCGCTCGCGGACGGCGTGATCACTTTTTATGACCAACATTGGAAGCGCGACGACAAGGGCAAGATCCGGATGGATCCCGCGTGCGCGTTGGAAAATGCCCACGAGGCGGTCAACCCGCTGCCGGAGATTGCCGGCCTGCGGTATGTCCTGCCGCGTCTGTTAGCCTTGTCGGAAAAGGTCACCACGCCCGCCCAGCGCGCCGCCTGGAAAAAGACGCTGGCCGATGTGCCGGAAATGCCGATGGCACCGCTTAAAGATGCCGCCGCGCCTGCCCAGCTCGCCAACTGGAAACTGCCGCCCACCGAGCGGCCCGAGGTGAGGATGAAGGAAGATGCTGACAAGAAGATCCTGATAGCGGCGGAGGTGATCAAGACGTGGCAGGGCGATGAGGTTCCGGATCTCTACGCGGTTTTTCCCTATCGGCTCTATGCCTTTGACAGCAAGGACGCCGATATCGGCCGCCGGACCTTTGAGCGATGGAATCCGCCTCAACCGCGATTCGCCGAGCCCCATGAGGGTATGGCTGGCGGTTGGCGCTTGAGTCCCATCCAGGCTGCATTCGTCGGCAAAGCCGGACAGGCCGCCCGGATGGTCACCTCGAACTTCTCGGCGCACGATCCCAGCAGCCGCTTTCCGGCGTTCTGGGGTCCCGCCCAAGTCGGCATCAATGACCAAAGCCACGGCGGCGTGGCGATGACCGCCTTGCAGGCGATGCTGCTGCAGGTCGTGGGAAAGAAAATCTATCTGTTCCCGGCCTGGCCAAAGGACTGGGATGTGAATTTCAAACTCCACGCGCTCTATAACACCACCATCGAAGGCGAACTGCGCGGCGGCAAGGTGGTGTCGCTGAAAGTGACGCCCGAGTCGCGCAAGGCGGATGTGATTAACATGTTAGGTAAATGAAAGCCTCCACACCAAGCCACGTCAAGAGTTGGATTGCAGCTCCTTCCATGCGCGGCTCTGTAGCGGCGGTCTGTGACCGTCGATGGCCAAGCTCTGTAGCGGCGGTCTGTGACCGCCGATGGCCAAGCTCTGTAGCGGCGGTCTATGACCGCCGATGGCCAACGCCAAGCGGCAGCTCTTGCGCAACGACGCTCATAGAGCGCCGCTACAATGCGCCCATGCGCGTCTCTGTAGCGGCGGTCTGTGACCGTCGCTAGCAAATGCATCGCACCCATGACTTGTCCGCCACCGCACAACCGCCCGTATTGCGTCGCACATTGCGCTTGCGTGGGCCGCCTTGTTGGCTCACAAATCCCGGGAGTGCGATACGGCCGATTCAATACGGGTATACTGGCGCTGGCACTGCTGGC
>JBILFE010000066.1:0-9761 GCA_044351705.1 Luteolibacter sp.
TGATTATTTCAGTGGCATCAGTGGTCCTCAGTGCATTCAGTGGTTAAAATCGTCACGCAAAATCATAAAATCCCGTTAACTTGACGCGCATGCCCACCGGGGTGGCCGCAAACGCACCCCGATCCGCGGCCATCCAGAAAGGAGGTCGTGGAGGGGCACCCAGATTCGACCCCGGTCAAAAAGTAGTCCTTGACTCAAAAATCGGATCCAGTTTCCTTGGCCTGCCACTGGATTGGCATCGCGTCTGCTTGCTTGCAGCCTTTTAACCACCACTTTCCTTGTCATGTCTGAATCGTTCTTACCCAAACCCTTTGCCCACAGCTACGCCATCGACCCGCAATACTCCAAGAGTGCGGTTTATTTTTCGTGTGAATTTGCCATCAGCCAGAGCTTCAAGATTTACTCCGGAGGTCTGGGGTTTCTTGCGGGCTCTCACATGCGTTCCGCCGCAGACCTGCGCCAAAACCTCTGCGGCATCGGCATCCTCTGGACCTATGGCTACTACAATCAGTCCCGTGGCGACGACGGCGACCTGGCCATTCAATTCCGCAAGCATCAATACGGCTTCCTCACCGACACCGGCATCCGCTTCATCGTGCCGATCCACGGGCATCCGGTGTGGGTCAAGGCGATGTTCCTGCCCGGCGAATTTTTCGGCACGGTGCCGATGTTTTTCCTGAGCACCGACATGGAGGAAAATGACGGTCTGTCGCGGGCTCTGACCCATCGCCTCTACGACAACGACCCGCTGCGCCGCATCGCCCAATATATCATCCTGGGTGCCGGTGGCGCGCGCCTGCTGGAGGAACTCGGCGTGGACCCGCAGATCTGGCACCTCAACGAAGCCCACGGCCTATCCGCCGCCTTCCGCGTCTACGAAAGATTCCGCAGTCTGGAGGAAGTCAAAAAACGTTTCGTCTTCACCACTCATACCCCGGAGGAGGCCGGCAACGAAAAACATGACTTCCATCTGTTGCGCGAGTTTTCCTTTTTCGGCGACGTGCCCGAACCGGAAATCCGCTCCATCACCGGCATCTCCGGCGATGTTTTCAACCACTCGCTGGCCGCTCTGCGTCTGAGCCATTCCGCCAACGGGGTCTCCAAAATCCACGGTGAAGTGTCCCGCCAAATGTGGAAGGAATTTCCTAACATCTGCGACATCACCCACGTCACCAATGCCCAGAACAAAAAATACTGGGGTGACAAGGATCTCGATGCCGCCCGCCTGGCCGCAGACATCGGCGCGATCCGCGCGCGCAAGCGCGAACTCAAACGCAAACTCTTCACTCATGTGGCCAATCAAACCGGCAAGCACTTCGACCCTAACGTGCTCACCCTGGTGTGGGCCCGCCGCTTTGCCGGTTACAAGCGGCCCGATCTCATCGCGCGCGATGCCGAATTGTTCCGCAATCTGATCAACAACACGCAGCGTCCAATTCAAATCATCTGGGCCGGCAAACCTTTTCCGTTCGACTCGGAAGCGATCAACACCTTCAACCACCTCATCCACCTCACCAAAGGCTCGCCCAATGCCACCGTGCTCGTCGGCTACGAACTCGGACTTTCTCGCCTCCTCAAAGACGGCTCGGACGTCTGGCTCAACAACCCGGTGGTCACCCGCGAAGCCTCCGGCACCTCCGGCATCAGCGCTGCCATGAATGGCTCCATCAACCTATCAACCTACGACGGTTGGTTCCCCGAATTCGCTATCGATGGCGTCAACGCCTTCGTCGTGCCGCCCGCCGATCCGGCCCTCAGCCATCAAGCCCGTGATCACCACGACCTGCACGGGATCTATCAAGCCCTCAACGAGCGGGTGTTGCCACTCTACTATGATAGACCCGATGCCTGGTATCGCATCGTGCTCAATTCCATGAACGACGTCGTCCCGTCGTTTGATTCCGACCGCATGGCCGACGAGTACTACAAGAAAATTTATGTAGCGGGACTGGCCGCCACCGTCACGCCGACCCTTCCAAGCGTTGAGGAACCCGCCATGACGCTGCCGGCACCCGGTGTGACAGGTGCCGCCGCCGTTGCCAATGCACTGGCCGAGACGATCGGTCCGCAGCAAATATCCACCGACCCGGGGGTGCTCGCCAGTCAGGCCGCCGACAAATGGTCGGTCAGCCACTTGCCGGACGTGGTGGTATTTGCGGAGAGCACAGCGGATGTGGCTGCGGTGATGGCCTATGCGCATAGCCACCGGGTACCGGTGACCGTGCGCGGCGCGGGGGCTGGATACGTCGGCGGGTGTGTGCCGATCCACGGCGGCATTGTGCTTTCCATGGCCAGGATGAACCGCATTCTCGGCATCCATCCGGAAGATGGCGTCGCCATCGTCCAGCCCGGTGTGATTACCTTCGAGCTGCAGGAAGCCGCCCGCGCCGTCGGTTGGGAATACCCGCCGGATCCCGCCTCCCACAAGGAATGTTCCATCGGCGGCAATATCGCCACCAACGCCGGCGGCCCGCGCTGCCTGAAATACGGGGTGACCCGGGCGTATGTGTTAGGTCTGGAGGTGGTCCTTGCCGACGGCCGCATTATCCGCACCGGCGGGCGCCTCCACAAGAACAAGACCGGCTTTGACCTGATCGGTTTGTTAACCGGCTCGGAAGGCATGCTGGCGGTCATCACCGAGGCCACCCTGCGCCTGATACCGCGGCCGGTCAGCCGCGGCATGCTCGCGGCGATGTTCCCGGACATGGTGTTGGCGGCGGCCGCCGTCCAGGCCATCCTCAATGCCGGCCATCTCCCATCCGCTCTGGAAATCACCGACGCCTACACCCTCGCCGCCGCCCGCAGCCGCCTCGGGGCGGAGGTGTTTCCGCCGGGGGATGCCTATCTCATCGTGGAAATCGACGGCCGCCCCGCCGCCGTCCAGGCCGAACTCGATGAACTCCATGCCCGCCTCCGCGCGCTTGGCGCCACCGCGATCGACCGCGCCCCGGATGAAGCGTCCTGCGAGCGCATCTGGAACCTCCGCCGCGAGTTTTCCTACGCCCTGCGCGACACCGGCCTGACCAAACTCAACGAGGATATCGTGGTTCCACGTTCTAAGCTGGTCGAACTCGTCGATTTTGCTAGAATGTTGGAAAAACAGACCGGCATTCCCATCGCCTGTTTCGGACACGCGGGGGATGGCAATATTCACACCAACCTGATGGTGGCCAACTACGCCGACCCGGCCGTTAGAAATGAGGCGCAGGCCGCGCTCAACCAGCTCTTCGCCTGGGTGCTTGCCCAAGGCGGCGCCATCACCGGTGAGCACGGCGTGGGACTCGCCAAAAAACCCTGGATCATGGACGCGCTCGGGCCCGTCTCGCTGGACGTGCAACGCGCGCTCAAACGCGTGTTCGACCCGCATTATATTCTCAATCCCGGCAAGTTTCTCGATGACTCCTCAGTGGTCCACTCCAGCCCGTAATGGCCGCGGCGGCTCATTCCACGTTGAGGATGCTGTTGATCGAGCCATGTTCGTTAGGTGCCCATTCCAAGCATAGCGGATCGACGCACCAGACGCCGTTGATGACGAATTTATATTCGTAGCGACCCGGCTCCAACAGCACGCTGCAGGAGTAATGCTCCGCGCTTGCGTTGTATTTCAACGCATTCTTGTTAGGTTTCCAGTGGTTGAAGCTCGCCGCTATAAACACCTTGCTGCCGGATGCGGCGCTCAGTTGGAACTTGACGCGTCTGCGCGGGGTTTTCGTCTGCGTACTCATTGGGTTTTCTGGAATATTCGTTGGCGCAACACCTGGCTCGTCACGCCCGGGATAGACTGCCCGCGGCGGTGTCGCATCGGTGAGTGTGGGCCGTTTATGAATTATTACAACAAAACTTTGTCATACCTTGGTATAGCAAAAGCATGGCCCATGGGGCGGGGTCGGTCGGGCGCGGCACATGGCTTGGGGGATGTGAAGGGGGGGCATATTGATGAGAAATTTACTTGAGTTTAGGTGGGCTTAACTTATCGTACCCAGGCTAGTTGGCTCATAAGTTGTGGGGTCACTGGCTGGCAACAACTCCGCCGGGATGATGATCCAGACTGCAAAGGTGCCGCAGGCCATGAAACTGAAGCGCATGCGAACGAGTCGCCGGCGCCAGCCATGCATATTGATGATCACGCCGGAGATCACCCTTCTGCCTAACGGCATGGGCAACATGGCGGATCACTTGACGGCGAAAGCGGGAGGCTTGGCTGATGTGACGGCGTCGCTGGTGTCCGCTCTCTTTGAGATGGGGGCGGACATTCATGTGGCCCTGCCGCATTACCGGCGCATGTTCCACATTGATGTGCGCAGGCTCCTCGGCGAGGAGTTGCGGGTGTACCATAACAAACTGCCCAACACCCGCATTCACCTGGCGGAAGACCGGGTTTTCTACTACCGCGACACGGTATACAGCAGTCATGCGGATGACTGCGCCATGACGTCGCTCGCCTTTCAGCGCGAGATCATCAATACCATCATTCCGCTCGTCAAGCCGGACCTGATTCACTGCAACGATTGGATGACAGGCTTGGTGCCAGGCATGGCGCGGCGGCTCAATATTCCGTGCTTGTTCACCGTCCACAACATCCATAGTCACGCCATGACCCTGGCCGCCATCGAAGACCGCGGGATTGATGCCGCGCAATTCTGGCCACACCTGTATTTCAAGCAGCATCCCGGCAGCTACGAACAGGCCAGGGATAGCGTCCCTGTGGATTTTCTGGCCAGCGGCATCTTTGCCTCCCATTTCATCAACACGGTGAGTCCCACTTTTCTAACCGAAATTGTGGAGGGACGGCACGCGTTTGTCCCCGGATGCATCCGGGCCGAGATCGCGCAAAAACACCGTGCCGGCTGCGCGGTGGGCATCCTCAATGCGCCGGAACAATCGCACGACCCAAGCATTGATCCGCACATCGCGCAACCCTACACGGCGGAGACGGTCATTGAGGGCAAGCGGGCTAACAAGCTTGCGCTGCAGCAGGAGCTGGGGCTGGAACAGAACCCCGATGTACCCCTGTTTTTCTGGCCCTCACGGCTCGATCCCGTCCAAAAAGGTTGTCAACTTCTGGCCCATATTCTCTATGACATCATCAACGCATACTGGGATGAGGGCATTCAGGTGGCGATCATTGCAAGCGGGGATTACCAGCAACCGTTCCGTGACATCGTGCGCTTTCACAATTTATATGGACGCGTCGCGGTCTGCGATTTTCGCGAGCGCCCGTCCCGCCTGGGATATGCGGCGGCGGATTTCATGCTGATGCCCTCACTCTTTGAGCCGTGCGGTCTGTCGCAAATGGTCGGCACCCGGTATGGCACCCTCCCCGTGGTTCACGACACCGGCGGACTGCACGACACGATCGAACAGCTCGATCTGGTCAACCACAGCGGCAATGGATTCTCCTTCAAGACCTATGACGCCAACGCCCTGCGCTGGGGCATTGATGAGGCCATGGCCTTTGCGCGGCTGCCGCTAGAAACGCGCGCGAGCCACCTGCGGCGCATCATGCGGGACGGGCATGAGCGGTTTGCTCATGCCGTGATGGCAAAACAGTACCTTAATATTTACGAGCGCATGCTTCAGCGGCCCATCGTGGACGGTTGATCAGCGGCTTTCCGGTGTGGGCTCCTCGCCGAGGATTTTATCGATTTCCGCGACGCGTTCCCATGGGCAGCGTTTGCGTTGGTATTTGCGCCAGACCACGTCGCGCAAGGCGCGCCACACATCCTGCGGGACCTGTGCCGAATCGAGTTGTTCCCAACCCGGGTCGGTTTTGAGGGTGGTCAGGATCGTCCAGCGATCCCCATGGTGGGAGGCCCTGAAATACCGGAGTCCTTCGTCGCTGCGTTCGTGCCATTCGTGGCTTTCCATGGCGCGAGGATAATGGCTCGCGCGTGGCATGCAAGCCTGGAAGAAATTGCCGCCACAATACAAAACAGGCTTTGGGATTTCGGCTTTGGCTGCTAGAGTCGGCGCATGAGTCATGAGGCTGAGCTCGCGGCCACGCATCACCCGCAGCGGCCGCCCCGGCCATGGCCGGCGTGGCGGGCCATGGCCGAGCGAGTGCTGGACTTGGTCTACACCCCGCAATGCGCGCTGTGCGGGGTGGTATTGCAAAACGGCCGCGCGTTGTGTGATTCATGCGATGCGGAATTGCCGCGGCTTGCTGCGCCCTTTTGCAAGACCTGCGGTGAACCGTACACGGGAAGAATCGAGGGGGCGTTTGCATGTCCCAATTGCCATGAGCTGGTGTTTTCCTTTGCGTTTGCCCGCCCGGCGATGCTGTGGGACGAGCGCACCCGCGATTTGGTGCACCAGTTGAAGTACGGGCGTTGCATTCATCTGGCGGCTGAGTTAGGCCGCCTGGCGATGGCCGCCTTCACGGATGATAGACTCCAGCCTGCGGTCGCCGCCAACTGGCCGCTCGTGCCGGTGCCCTTGCACCGCTCGCGGTTCCAACGCCGGACTTTCAATCAGGCCGCGGAAATCTCCCGGGTGCTGGCCCTCTATACCGGCTTGCCGGTGCTGGCGGCGCTCAGGCGCATCCGCGCCACGGATACCCAGGCATTGTTAGGCCGCAAGCAGCGCCTCGAAAACCTCCATGGCGCCTTTGCCATCACCGCCGCAGGGCGGCGCCAACTTGAAACATCCGCCGCCGGTGTGATTCTCGTGGATGATGTTCTAACAACCGGATCGACCATGGAGGCCTGCGCCGCAACCCTCCGGCGTGCCGGTTTCAAAACTGTGCTGGCAGTGACGGTGATGCGGGGATGAGCGGAGCCATCCTCAGGCCGTGCCGGCGAGGCGGTGATTGAGGGCGACGGAGCGTCGCAACGCGCGCATCACCTCGACGAGTCCGCGTTGGTCTTTGACCACTTGGGCACAGTGCGGGTCATTGAAGGAATGGCGGCTCACATAACGGCCGATCTCAGCGAAAAGTTGGCGCTTGCGCGTGTCCAGCACCCCGATTTCGGCACGCAGGATTGAGAGTTCCTTGTTGGCCTCGCCGATGACTTGGAATGCTTCCGAAGCCAGGACCTGGCGTGCTTTCCTGCTGCTATCAAAATCGAGCTCAATCTCGTCGAGCTTCTTGTCGTCGGCTTCGATCTCGGCGCCGATATGGCTGCGCTCGGCCTTGAGGTCGATAAACTGCTGTTTGAGTTCGGTCAGGCGCTGTTTGACCTGTTGCAGGTTCTTGATGTGTTCGGGTGATCGGTCGGGCTCCTTGCTGAGGAATTCAAGTTTGATTTTCAGGCCGTCGTAAATGCGGCGGACGTCACGGGCCTTGGCGATGATTTCATCGCGCCGTTGGGTGAGATGCTCCAGGCGGCTGAGCACGGCGAGGCGGGCCTCGAAAAGTTCCGGCAGCACCGCCGGTGAGGAGCGTAGAAAATTGGCGCGTTCTTCGTGAGCGGCTTCAAGGCGTTTATCGCAGGCGGCGATGCGGGTGGCGATGGCCTCGTGCTCATCGACGAGTTTGCGCAGGTTCCAGTACTCGATGGAGAGTTTTTCGATGGCACCGACTTTCTCCCACACCGCCAAGCCGAGTTGGGCTTCGGCTTCGCGCAGCAGGTGCATCTCGGTCGCGGCGTCACCCATGCGCTGGGTGCGTCGGAAAACCCCAAAGGCCTGCGCAAATCGGGCGATGTAGTAGCGGGTGGTGGTCATGGCGGGCTGACTCGCTTGATGCTAAGCGATCTATCGCATTCAGGTGGGCTTTTTTCGGCTGTGGGTGGGGGCTGCGCGTTTTTTGGTGGGAGCGGCGGAGCCCAGCAGCATGGCAACTTCGGGCGGGTTGAGCACCGCCCACTGGCCGGGCTCCAGATCGCCGAGCCACAATTGGCCGATTCTCACCCGCAGCAGTTTGGTGACGCTGTATCCCATGGTTTCAAACATCAGGCGGATCTGGCGTTTCGCCCCATGGTCCAGCACCACCTTGATGCGGCGTGGGGATAGGCGTTCGATGGCCTTGGCGCGGAGTTTGCCGCCTTCCGTATAAACCCCCTCCAGAAATTGATCGAGATGGGCGTTTTCAAATGCCTGATTGGCGGTGACCAGATACTCTTTTTCAACGGATTTGGATGGGTGCATCAGCCGCTGCGAGAGATCCCCATCGTTGGTTAGAATCAGCAGCCCTTCCGAATCCCGATCCAGCCTGCCGACGTGATGCAGCGCGTGGAGCGAGGCCGGCAACAACGCGTAAATGGTGTCGCGCCCAAGTTCATCCTCACGCGAACACACGTAGCCACGAGGCTTGTGAAATGCCACGATGGTAACCACCCGCGGGGTCACCCGGCGGCCATCGACCTTGACGTGGTCACCGCTCTGAATGCGCGTGCCTAGGTTGGTGCAGGGGCTGCCATTGACCTCAATGTGGCCCGTCTGGATCAATTCATCACATGCCCGGCGCGAGCCAACCGCGCAGGATGCGAGGTACTTGTTGAGGCGGGTTCCGTCTTTCATGGATGTGGGCATGGAATGCAAAAGGCGCGGAGCCTAGCAGGTTCCGCGCACGATGCAAAGGACAACCAGCGGGCCATTCAGCCCTCGTGTTTCGTTTTTGGCAGACCCACCGGCGAGCGCCCATCCTTCCATTCGCCACGCTCCCTGAGGAGTTTGACGCGTTCGAAGCGTTTGAGGACAGAGCGTTTGCCGCCGACGGTGGCACTGGATTTGAGGCTGTTGTGCTTGGACATCGTGAGAAGGGAAGTTGTTCGCGGGACGCAGATTGACCCGCCCCGCTGCGGGTGGCAATGCAAAAATGGCAAACCCTGTAAAAATCCACCGATCGGCCGTGCCATCCGGGGCGTGCCACCCCGTCGAGGCAGTGATTTTTTTCAATTTTTGTGAGGCGCGTGTTGCCAAGCCGCGGGAATGCTGCTAGGCATGCCGCGCATGGGTCGTCTGATGCCACAGCTTGAATTCAAATGGGTCTCGTGGCTGCGTGTGCGGGCGTTACCGACGGCGGTTCCGGAGGGAGCCGCCAATCAGGATTGCGGGTTGACGGCTTGGTGCGCGGAAACATCCAAGCTCTTGAATTTGCATGACTTGTCGCGGCGAGTCGGTGTCTCGTGGAATCCCAGAATGCAAACCACCGCGGGCCGTGCCTGGTGGCCCGACCGCATCATTGAGCTCAATCCAAAACTCAAGTCGCTGCCGCCCGAGGAACTTTGGCGCACCCTCAAACACGAGTTGGCGCACCTCATCGCCTACGAGCGCGCCGGACGCCGCCACACCGATCCCCACGGCCCGGAGTGGCATGCGGCCTGCGCCGAGCTGGGCATCCCCAATGAACAGCCGTTTCATACGCTGCCATTCAAACGCCGCAGGATGAAACGCAATTACTCATACATTTGCCCGCATTGCCTCTCCACCTTGCGGCGCGTCAAACCGATCCGCCGCATGGTCGCCTGTTACACCTGTTGCCAGAAATTCAACAACGGCACCTACCACTCGCGGTTCCGCCTCATCGAACAAAAGAGTTAGATAGCGCGCCCGTGATTACTCTGTTAGGCAGCGCGGCTAAAAGGAAGGTTTCCGCAATGAGCACGCAATGAGCAACCAGGCACGCGCACCATCCGCCGCAGCAATGGAAGACCTCGGCCGGCAAGCCGCCGTAGTCGCCAGGCCGGGCGTGGTCATTGCCTTGGTCGGTGGCCTCGGCGCCGGGAAAACCCATTGGACCAAGGGTTTGGTGGCCGCGTTGGGAGGCGTCATGGACGTCACCAGTCCCACCTTTTCGCTGGTCAATGAATACCACACCG
>JBILFE010000644.1:0-2834 GCA_044351705.1 Luteolibacter sp.
AACCTTATCGCCCGAAAACAGCCGCGCATGGTTTGCAACAACATCATGTCCACACGTTGAGCTGATCTCCAACCTCGCATTCTCGCTGAGAATCACACCCGGCTCGTATGCCGGCCCGACCTTCAACGCGATCACCGTGTCCACCGGATCCCATTTCGCATCCGCGGGCAGCGACAACTCAAGAGCTTCCTCCGACTGTTTGAATTTCACTCCCTTGCCGCCTAGCAGAAGTGAGGCGTTGATGATCTTCCGGCCGTCATTCAACGGGGGCAGGCGGAGCGTCTGTCCAGCGGGAGGGATCATCACGTGCACATACACGGTCGAGCCATCGGCGGAATCGGTGGCCACGATTTCCCATGGATTGCTCTTCTGCTCAATCTGGAGGATCTTGCTAGGCCGGGTATTGAGCAGCGACACTTTGCGCTCACGCCACAGCTTGCCGAAATCATCCATCATCTGCTTCACCGGGGGAGCATAAGCGTCCGCGTAGGGCGTCAGGGCCACGTGGACGCCGCCTTTCTGGCCGGGGGTGCCGGCGCAGCGGACCACGCCGCGGAAGACCTCGGCCGCCGGGATCCGCACTTGCTTGCCCAGGAACCAGGCGTTGTCCGTCGGCAGGATGCAGCATTGGTCCTTTTCGCCGTGACTGGGATCGCCGCCCTCGCTGGCCGGCCACGCATTCTCTAACGACAGCCCGGCCGGGACGTAGGCGCCTCCGTTCTGCCAGATCACCGCCTCCGGGTTGCCGGAGCGCAAGGCCACCGCCAGCCGCCCGGCATCCGCAAACACCTTGCCCGAATGTTGATCGATCCAGTAGCCGGCGACCCGCTTGCCGTAGCGCAAACTGATTTCCTTGAACAGGCCTAACAAAAACACATCCCACTTCGGATTCGGCCACTGGCCGAGCTTCGGGCCGGGCAGGCCGTTGACTTCCGGCCCCCAGCCGAACAGCGCACGCTCGTCCCGCGATAGATCGTGCTGGTCGGTCGGATGGACATAAAGGCACAGCGCGATGCCGCGCTTGTTGAGTTCGTCAGCCACTTCGCCGAGCAGGTCGCGCTTCGCTTGATGCATGGGCATGCCTGCATCGACCATGACCTTGCTAGGTGCCAGCAAATACATCGCCGCATGAAACGCCGTCAGCGTCACATATTGCGCGCCCATGCCTTCGACCGCGTCGGCAAAGGCCTTGACGTCGAAAGCATCGGCCTTCGCATCCAGGTCCCAGACCGCCGGTTCGGGCTTCCCTAGCAGATGGGCGTACTCCACGGTGTAGTGGACAAAAATGCCGAACTTGGCATGGGTGATGAACTCGCGCCGCAGATCCTGCGGGCGGTCGGACCGGGAGGTGCCTGGCAGTGGGTCGGGGGACTTGGGTTCAGCGCCCAAAACGGTTGTTGCGGTGATCAGCGCGGCGAGGCCGGCAAGCAGGATGTGTGGCATGGTGATGTGTTGTCTCAGTTTCCTATGGTCTTCAGATTTGTGGGAGTGTGGATTGAAATTGATAGTTGCCGGAACCCACCGCATAAATATCCAATCCTACTTCTTTTCAGGCATCACATCATTGATCCAATCGTTGTGCAATTTGAGTAGCTTCCCGGCGATTTCCGGCTTTTCCTTCAGGTAATTCCTGCGTTCGGGTTCCGCGTCGGCCAGGTTGCCGAGAAAGTCGGGCTCTCCATGTGGGGCGCTAATGAGCTTCCAGTCACCTTCGCGGACCGCCCATCTTTGCTCAAAGTGCCAGTGCATGACCTTGTGATGGGTCGGCGCGGCTGCCGACTTGATGATGGGCATGAGACTCTGGCCGTCGAGTTTAACCTCTGGCAGCGGCACTGCGCAGAGTTCCATAATGGTCGGGAACCAATCCATACAACTGATAGCCTGATCGCGGACCACACCTTTCGGCAGTGTCGATGGATAACTGATAATTGCCGGCACCCGGATGCCGCCCTCGTAGTAGGTTGCCTTTGCCCCGCGCCATATGCCGGAATTTCCGCCACCTCCGAATGCGCCGTAATGGTGGCCTTTGGGAAATCCGCTGGGGTGATTGTCCCGGTTGATGCTGCAGTCCTCAACGGAAGCGCCGTTATCGCTCATGAAGATGATAATCGTGTTTTCGCGAAGACCCAGTTGCTCCAGTTTTTTCACGATCATGCCCATGCGATCATCCACTGTTGAGATCACCTTCGCTTCGGATTGCCGCGGCATCCTCATGTCCTTGTAGCGCTCGTCGAACTTGGCATCCGCCTGCTCGGGATAATGGGGAAGATTGAACGCGACGCACATGAAGAACGGGACATCCTTGTTGCTGTCCACAAACTGGAGCGCCCGCGCAGTCATCAAATCGGGAAAGTATTGGCCATTCATGAAGACCTCCTTTTCTCCATCGTAAAGGTCATGAAACCCCTCATGCAGAAAGTTATGGATGTAGTTGTCGATGAAGCCGCTGCGGAACCCGAAAAATTCATCGAACCCCTGATTCATGGGTCCGTAACCATCATGTGCGCCGAGATGCCACTTGCCAAACAAACCCGTTTTGTAGCCCGCGCCTTTCAGGACCTCGGCAATGGTGATCTCCTTAAGGGACATGTTGAGTTGCATTCCGGCTTTGGGATTTGCCTGGGTCCAGCCGTTCACATTGCAGCGCTGGGGGTGGCGGCCGGTCAGCAGCATCGCCCGCGACGGGCAACAAACAAAATGTGCATATGCCTGGGTAAACCGCACCCCGGTTTCGGCAAGCCGATCCATAGTCGGAGTGTAGAGGTCTTTCGACCCATAACAATTCGCATCAAGCGTGCCTTGATCGTCAGTATAGAATATGACGACATTGGGTT
>JBILFE010000171.1:0-6907 GCA_044351705.1 Luteolibacter sp.
GGCCGGAAGCAAGCCACATCCGGCAGATGCCATGGCGATTAACCCCAATCTTGTAGTCTGAAGCATATTATACATATTTCATATTGCCGGTTATTCCAACCCGGTGAACGCGAGTTCTTGTCCTGGTTGCGTCGCACGCTCGACGATCTTATCTTGCCGGCTCCTCCTTATCCGCCGCCCGCACAATCGCCACCGGCATCAACAGCATGGCGCAAAACATGAGGGAACGTCCGGTGACTATCGGCAATGCCGCCAGTATCACTGTTGTCATGAGGGTCTTCATTTTTTCAAGTCGCCCATCCCCCTCATCTTCATGGCTTGCCCGGGTTTGAGCGGATCATCTCGCCCACCTTGCGCAGGGTCTGCACATCGATCTGCCGCAGCTTGCCGTTGTAGTCAGGGCCGACGTCGATGGAAAAGATGTTGCCGTGCTTCACAGCGCCAAGGTAATCCTTATACAATTTCTCCGCCGGCAGGCACAGGTTGTCATGCTTCGGCAACGAATAGAACCACTGTGCGCCACCCTTGTGGCCTGGCAGGATCGGGTAGGTAAACTCAGCAGCCAGATACCCTTTATACGCTTTCGCGTCTTTCGCGCCAAGCCCGGCGCCCGATAGATCGTCCAGCGGTGATGGGCCACCCATCTCGCCGAGCCGTATATCTCCGGAGGGTTGTCCGTGGTTGTATCCGATAAAACAGCCGGGCTGCAACTGCTTGCACCAGGCAGTAGTCTCCACATGATTGAGCCCGCCGTCTGTCTGGGCATGATCAAACCAGATATACTCAATCGGCCCGTATTGCGTCAGCAACTCTTTGAGCTGCGCCTTCTTCATCTCAACAGTATAACCGCCGGGATGATAGTTCTTGTTATCCTTGAACTCGCCCTCGGAAAAATACAACGCCAGCTTGATCCCATGTGTGTCGCATGACTTCTTAAGCTCGGCGAGCACGTCCTTGCCCAGCGGCGCCTTGGTCACCTTCCGCTCGGTGGTCTTCGTATCCCACAGGCAGAATCCGTCATGGTGTTTGGTGAGAAACAAGATGTATCCCATCCCGGCTTCCTTTGCAGTCTTCGCCCACTGGTCCGTGTCAACCTCCGTCGCCTTGAAGAAGGCAATGTCCTTGACACCCGGCGTCCACTCCTTTTCAGAGAATGTGCTAAAACTCCAGCAGATGAACATGCCCCACTTGAGGTTCTTGAGTTCCTCCGCGCGCTTGGTCATGTCCGCCGGCCCGGCATTGATGACTGCTTGCCCGCCGCCGGGCGCGCCCTGTCCAGACGCCGGCCCTGCTGGATCGGCAGCCCTGGCATTGCCCATGAGCAAGCCTGCGGCCATACTCATTGCTATCACGGTTCTGGTGTAATTCGTTTTTGTCAGGTCGCTCTTGCTTGTGGTTATCATGTTAGTGTATATGTGGGTGGGTGGTGTCGTTTGTCAGTGCATCTGCATTTGACTGGCAGTGTAGCGCTTCTTTATAGGAAAACAGGCGTCTCGCCTGTTAGGGAAGACAGCGCGTCCCGCCTGTCCTCCTTGCCATGGCGCGTTTCATTATTTGGTATGTGGTCTTCCCGGCAGGATCGGCACGTCACAGAAGGTGAGCGCGGCGAACATCTTGCCCGCTTCGGTGTGAACTTTTACCCTCCAGTCGATGGCTGCTTTTTGCCGAATTGACACTGGGCGATCTTGCCCGAAACACGGCGTTAATCCAGCACAAATAGTTCCACGCCCCGGTTTTTGTTATTGAGGCCGGCGGTGAACAGTGGTTTCGGCCTTTATGTTAGAAATGTGGAACACCGATGAACCCGTCTTATTGAGGTGGCCACCGGCCAGCGCCCGCTGCAAGGCGGTGATGTCGGCTCCAAGCATGACGGTGAGGGCGCTCAGGCACCGGGGTGGAGTCAACCATAGTTCCATTCCACTGAATCCGCAGCGCCTCCAACTGGTCCCTAATGGTTCCCTGCCCTGTTCCCATGTTGCTCCAGTGCGTCCGCACCCCGTTCCTCCGCAACAGGCAGTGCTGGTATTGGGCGAGACGTGCCAGCGGCATGAAGATGACGCTTTCCTCGGGCCAGCCGGTTTCGGCGGCGATGGCGAATACCTGAGCTGCTAGGAAGCCGGGTTCGTCGCACGGCGGGGATACAAGTAGATCGCAGATCGAGGATGGTGGATAGTAGATAAAGGAAACAGAACTGCGCTCAGAGATCTTCATCCACAATCTACAATGCACGATCCACAATCACTTCCATTGGCATTTTATCCTCGACCGGTGGGTTCCCGGTGCGCAGCAGCACATCTATTATTGCGCGTCGACTAGCGGTTCATGCAGGCATGTGAAAATGATAGAGATCTATCACTGAAAGAAACTCTGCGATTTCCTCTGCTGGCTCCGCGCCTCCGCGTTTCGATCATCTTGTGAACATCTGTGCGTCACCCGCCAGCCTTGGTCGAGATGGCCGGACGCGGCAGGGCCGGCATTTCCGGGCCAAGGTAGAATCCGGGATGAGAGGTCGGAATCTTGCGTTGGAGGACCATCGCCACGCCCAGCCGGTAGTTCGGGTCATGCATGAGCGTGTAGAGTCGGCTTGAAGCGCTGATGGTGGTGGAGTAGATGCGCAGCTCATTGTCGCTGAAGGCGAAGATCTCCTCCCGCCAGTCCCCGAGCACATCGCCCCAGCCGCCCTGGAACCCTTTCTCGCCCGATCCGTCTCGAAAGCCTCTGCCGGCAAGCAGCGTGGACTGGGAATGAGTTGCCGGGTCGTACTTCTCAATCCTATCCGCGATCACCAACTCGCGGCAGAGGTCGGCGTCCCACCATACCTCATGCCTGCCTGCCGGTTCGTTGGTGGTCAGGTTCTTGGCCGTGCGCACCCGCGCGGCGAGTTCCAGCGAGCCGTACAGGACGCCGCTGTCGTCGCCGCCCCGGATGAAGAGCGGTCCGCCAGCCGTGCGTTGGAGCAAGAAGTGCTCGGGCTTCAGGTCTTTTGCCCCGCTGATGAGCATGATGTCAGCAGCAGCCGCGGGATCCGCGGAAATGCTCGCCACCACGCCGGCCTCGGCCAGCGCGGCGCGCAGATGAGCGGTCGCATGCCCGACGCGGGCACCGGTTGCCGCCTGGGTGGGTGCCGCGCCGGAGGTCGGCGGCAGGCCTAACAGGAGCACGGTTCCGCAGAACCACGGGCACAGCATGTATATGAATGTTCCGGTCATGTCCATGTCTTTCATCTTGTGATCCGGTCCGCTCCGCTCTTATCTGCGTTTTTCAGGTTCAATCCGATCGCGCGGCACCATGACAAAGGCCAGTTGCACGAACCGCAGCCGTGCCGGCCCGCTGGCACCGGCAATGTCGATGCGTCGAATCCACTTCCGCGGAGGCGCGGTCAACAGGAACATGCCCTGGACACCGGGGGCAAGCCGTTGCGCGCAGGTTTCAGACCCGTTGTCATGATACGTGTCATGCAGTGTCGCGGTGGCCCGCACGAGCGCCGGAGCCTCGCCCTCGTTGCGGATCACCACCGCCACCTGCCGCGCCACGTCCTTGAAGCCGGCGTCTTCGATAGAGTCCTCGGTGAATCCCTTGCCAGTGAACTTCTGCATTTTGCCGTTCAACTTGTCCGCTTGGGCGGCGGTGGGGATGGTGTTGATCACGTCGGAGAGGCCGATGTCCCATGACTGCCCCGTGACGGCTATCGCCGTGAACTCGCCAGCCTGCTGCGACAGATACAGGTTGCGGGAGCGTCCGGGACCATAACGGAGCACCACATCCTTGGTCGGTCGTTTCAGGTTGCCGCAGGCCCACGACCCGGTCAGTCCGGACCCGGCGGCGTTGTTGAAAGCGGACGCAAACTCGCCCGCTGACAGGTTGCCCACGACCGGGGCTTCAGGGGCGGTCCAAGTCGTTTCCACCGTCACCTCAGGCGCGCCGCGTTCTTCCGCCGGCAGTGCGGCCAGGTCAAGCGACAACTCAAGCATCTGCCGGAGAATCTCGACCGACGAACCGTTCTTGGTGCTGGACTCGTACCAGTGGTCGAAGTTGGACATTTTCGGCAGCGGCGAGGCGTCATCGAAGAACAGTCCCACCCCGAGTTTCATCATGTGGTCGGCCCGGTGAAGATACATGGGGTTCTTGGTGAGAGAGTAACAGCTTCGCAAAAGTCTGACCACGTCCGCAATGTCGTCGGGGCAGATCAGGAATTGCACCTCGGGCTCGATGGTCATGTAAATATCTGCCGTTTCCAAAACCGCCCTGCGATAGATCGGCTTGTGTTTTTCTTCACAGCGATCATACCGGTCCTGGAGCAGGAGCGCAAAGCCGGCGTAGGACCGGTTCACGAACCAGGGCGCCAGGTAATAGAGCGATGCGGCGGGATGAGCGTCCGCGGTCTGCAGTGGGTACCCTACCGACGCATCCACACCGTCCGGCGGCGGCGTGTAACCTTTGGACATGCAAACACGGTCGGCAAGGGTATACCAGGAAAGGATCCCCTTGCCCGCGACGTCCAGGATCTTGTGGTAACCGAGCATGAAATCGGCATAGGCCTTGACGATGGCCGGATAGTCGTGATCGGTCTGCATCTTCCGCAATCCTTCCCGTTGTTCCGGCGTCGGATTCCAGCTCGCCGCAGCCATCCCCGTCCCTGCCATGACCATCGTCGCGACAGAAAAGGCGACCCGAGTCAGGCCCCGCGCGGTGCAATTACCAGTTCGTGTCATGGTGCGTATCATCATTTGGAGCGCGGTTTTTCTGGCAGGATCGGCACGTCACAGAAGGTGAGCGCGGCGAACATCTTGCCCGCTTCGGTGTGAATTTCCACTCTCTAGTCGAAGGCTTCTTTTGCCGAATTGTCACTGCGCGATCTTGCCCGAAACACGGCGTGAATCCAGCAAATAGTTCCACGCCCCGGTTTTTGTTATTGAGGCCGGCGGTGAACAGTGGTTTCGGTCTTCATGTTAGAGATGTGGAACACCGTTGAACCGTCTTATTGAGACCGCCAGCCTCGCGTGCAGGCACGGAACCCGCTTACGATTACAACGAGTTCAGGCAAGGAGCCGATTGCGAAACGACGGGCCCGAATGATGCCGGAGAACGGCAAGAAGACTCCCCCCAGTTGTATTCTGATTTTATGATCCGTGCCTATTCCTGTAGCCTATCTCGATTATCGTGAATCTCCATTTTGTGGTTTTGATATTCACAATGCGGTCACGTCTATCGAGAATAATTCTCCCTTATCTCCTCTCTTTTTCCTCGATCCTTGCTAAGGCGAGATTTCGCTGACTTGTCGAGTTGATTTGAGCAGCCCATTGCCGGGCCATATCCGTAGCATCGCTCTTGCTTAACATGTTCGAAATCAACGCGCTAATCGCTGAGTCCTTTTCAGAACCAACTTCCATATTTCCAATCCATTTGGACGCTGCCATTGGATCCTTGTTCATCCAATTTGTTGCAATTGCTGTAATGGTCGAGATGCGTTCTCCTTCTTGTTGCTTTGAAACACGTTCGACGATATTTACAGCTGCCTGAGGATCAAAGCTAGCCAATGCCTTGGCAGCAACGAGTGAAGCGATGGCCTTGTCCTTTTCATCATCAATTGCATTAATTGTTTTGAATATGCTATCATGCTCCCATTGCATGGATTCGGCAATTATTGCATCGAAAAGCACCCGATTTTGACAATACTTACCATCCTGAATCTCCTTCACTATCCATTCAGTTGATGCTTTTGGTGCATTGCGACCCCAGCTTACGCCCAATTTTGAAAGATAGTCCTGACGGACCGTTTTATCTTCAATTGAACCCGCAAGTTGTATCCCACGAAGCGGGTCTTTTGCCGCAAATGCCGATGCAATTGTGCAAAGGGCTGCCCGATCGGAAAATCCGGGGTTTTCACGGAACCACGAAAACGCCATCTCAGGATCGCCCTCTGAAAGATACGAAATCATGGCAATGTTTAGCGATTCCCTAAACTCTCCCTCCGGGGTCTGGTTCAGGATTCTCCCCGCCTCCGCGAAATCACCTATTTCGGCAAGTCGAGTCGCGATAAATTTGCAGGCAGCTACAATCCCGCCATGACTGGCTAGCTCTAGTGATAAGTTTAATGCCTTAGCCAAATCCTGTTCGCAAATTCCTTTTATCCCATAAGCAATCATATCATCCTTTAGCTCTCCTTTTGGCATAGTCTTAATGAATTCAATAGCGTCATCTGTCTTTCCATTATAAATCATCGAGAGTGACATTCCAACCAAGGCCGAACTCTTGTCACTCGGAATGACGAGAGTCTTGGCCCATGAGAAACATGCTTCTGGTTCCTTCTTGGCCCAAATACCGGCTATTTCTCCTATGAGATTTCCCCTCAAATTAGGATCCTCGCACGCCTCAGCCTGTCGGATCGCACCCTTCAGGTCGCTTTCCGCCAATTTAAGAACTAATTCGCGCAAAGTTAGGAGGTGATGATTAGTAGCACTCGGACTGGGAAAATTGCTGTCACGAGATTCATTGTCCAAACGCAATTTTTCACCTGTTAGCCTGCTGATAGATTGGTGAGCATTTTCAACTTTTTTCGATCCTGAAGCGTTTTTAAATGTAAAATGTTGAAATACGAACCAAGGTAAAAGGCCGATTGCTATCCCCGCGCAGAATGCTCGGTATCTAATTTTCATAATTGAACTCATAGGTGTGACGTTGAATAGCTACCGTCTCTTTGCAAAACAAATAAATTTCCAGACACTCGAGTAATATACTCTCTCATGCCACGCATATTCGTTTGAAGCATTAGATTTTTAAATGGTTAATTTTCGTACTCAAGAGTGGGGAGTTCTTCGGCTCATGATTCGCTGGAATGAAGCCCGAGGCGGGTCTTGAGCTGGGAGAGTTTTAGCGCCGCATCGGCCCATTGGTCAACCAGTTTGCG